>NZ_JBXWPT010000006.1:0-242063 GCF_059612005.1 Ruegeria sp. CDSA141 | reverse complement strand
CCAAACGCATGCTCAATCCCGTGCATCTGCAGAACCTTAACAAACGCCTCTTCCGTCGTCATCTTCATGTGGGTGTTTCCTTATCTTTTCAGGACGCTGAAGCCCCTGTGAGTTACAGTATTTCGTCTTTGAGGTAGTAGCCGACATACGCCATGCGCTGTCCCAGACGGCGAAACGGCGTCAGGATGCCGTGGCTCGGCAACGGGGACGTGAAGATCGGCAGCTCAAATGCCTTGTCCTTCTTGCCTGCAACTAGCTGCGCCATGCGTCGTCCGGCCTGGGCCGAGTACATCACGCCATTGCCACCGTAACCCATGGCGTAGAACACGCTCTGCTCAGGATCCGGCCGGAAAATGCGCGGCATCATATCGTGGCTGACATCAACCCAGCCCCACCAGGAGTAGTCGAGGTTGACATCCGCCAGCGCCGGGAACTTGCGGGCAAGTCCCTTCTTCAGCATGTCCAGATGTTTGCCGTTCTCGGCATCACGCCCTGTCACCGCGCTGCGGCTGCCGATCTGCATCCGATTGTCCGGCAAAAGGCGGTAATAGTGGCGCAGCGTTCGGGTGTCCGTCAGGGGGGATTTGGTCTGGATACCGCATTCATCCAGCTCGGCCTGTGTCAGAGGTCGTGTCACCATCGAGTTTGACAGGATTGGCATCAGGCGGTGCCTGGTTCGGTTGTTGAGACCCGGCGGAGTATAGCCCGCCGTTGCCAAGGCAACGGATTTCGCGCGCACAATGCCACCCGGTGTACGCAAGTGATGTACTCCGCCTTTGGTTTGCCATCCCATGACTGGGCTGCCAGTGTGGATTTTCACGCCCAGCCTGCGCGCCATGTTGACATAACCGAAGGCCAGCTTGCCGGCGTGGATGCAGGTTCCGTCTGGTTCCCACATCGCGCCTGCGGCCTCCATGTCCCGCACATGTTTTTCATGCAGCTCATCTCGGGACAGGATACGCGAACCATAGCCGAACACATCGTTCAGCAACTTGCTCTCTTTCTTGAGCGACGACATGACTTTTTCACGATGCGCGATGTAGTAATGGCCGCCCGGCTGCGGATCACAATCGATTTCATCCGACGAGATCAGATCGTTGAACAACTCGAAAGCTTCAGTGACTTCGGCATGCATGCCTTTGGCCACATCTGTGCCCCAGCGCTGAATCCATTGCGACCGTTTCAGCCGCCCGGATGAGATCTGGGCCTGCCCGCCATTGCGGGTCGAGCATCCCCAAGCCACGGTATTTGCTTCAAGAACAACCGCTTGGATACCGTGTTCCTTGGCAAGGTGAATGGCAGTGGACAGGCCGGTATATCCCGACCCGATCACCACGACATCCGCATCCAGATCACTGGAGATCGGTCCGTCATCAGCCGGAGGTGTTCCGGCTGTTCCTATCCAATATGTTGGCGCATGGTCGCGATTGTGACCCGGACCCGCATCCATGATGGGGTCATACTTTGGATCATAGCTGGCTTTGGGCCAGTGACGCGGGATGCTGTGGTCCACCATTCTTGTTTTTCTCCGAGGCTGCGCGCAAGGCGGCGGATCAGGCTTTGAACATTGGGCGTGTCTTGCGAAGCGCCTGTTTTACGACGATCTTCCCGTCACGCACGGTAAACAGGTCTGCGCCTTCAGCTTCGACCCGCATACCGTCGGCATCGGTTCCCGAAAAGGTCCACTCGGACACGGCGCGATCGCCGTGGACAAAATGACTGTGGTGATCCCAGTGTGCGTCCTTCATGCCTGCCCATACGCCTGAGAAGGCAGCGGCGATAGCTTCAGAACCTTCGACTTTGTTGCCGTATTTCTCGTCACCAGCCACGGTGTAGAACACGCAGTCATTGGCGAAATGGGTCATCACACCTTCGATGTCGTGACGGTTGAACGCGTCGAACGTGTCTGCCAGGTCCTGCGCAGTGAGGGTATTGCTCATGGTCTTGTCTTTCGTGGTTTTTCAATTGGATGTTTCGTCGTCCCGGTATGGAACGACGAGCGTGGGGATATCTGCACGGCGAAGCACACGCTTGGCGACTGTGCCAAGGAACGTATGCGAGAATCCGTGATCGTGGGCGCCCAAAACGATCAGGTCGCAATTGAGCTGATGTGCGCGTCGCAGAATCACTTCGGCGGGGTGTCCGTCGATGATTTCGATCGTTTCGATCTGATCCTGGATACCGCGATCAGCTTCGGGTAATGCAGCCCAGAATGCCTTTTGCCGCTCGGTCAGCACCGCCTTGACGTGGTCATGACGCGCTTTCAGAGCTTCATTGCGCGAGCCTGTATCTTGCATGAACATGCGAAGAGTTATCAGCGCGTCGTCGCTGAGGGGCTCGGAGACGTGCAGAACATGTAATTTTGCCCCTGTTGACGCGGCCAGGCTGGCCGCGTGCTTTAGGGCATAGGTGGAATTTCGCGACAGATCTGTCGCGAAAAGGATCTGCGTAATTGTTTGTTTCATGGTTTCAGTTCCCTTTTCCGTTCATTCGCGCCTAGTAACCGAACACGCGCGGCAGCCAGAGCGATATCTCGGGGAAGAACGCAATGATGAAGATCGCAATCGTGTTGATGAAGGCGAACGGCAGGGCGCGTAACGAAATCTCTTCAATCGAGATCTTCGATATCCCCGACGCGATGAACAGGTTTTCACCCAGCGGTGGTGTCTGGAACCCGATGCCCAGCGTACAGACCATAACCACACCAAAGTGGATCGGATCTATGCCCACGCTATAAGCTACGGGCAGCATCACCGGAACCAGGATCAGGATGGTTGCAAGTGTCTCCATGAACATGCCGACGAACAGCAGGAACAGGATCACAAGTGTCCAGATCACATAGATGTTGTCAGTAAAAGACAACATACCTTGCGCGATCACAGCCGGCACCTGGTTTTCAACCAATAGACGCCCGAATACTGTTGCCGTGAACATGATCAGAAGAACCCGACCGGTCAGCCAAGTGGTGGTTTCCAAAGCACCGAACAGACTGCTCCACGACAGCTCGCGATAGATGAACGCGCCCACGATCAGCGTGTAGAAGATCGCAACAATGGCCGCTTCTGTCGGCGTGAAGTAGCCTGAATAGATGCCACCAAGGATCACCACCGGTGCCATCAGCGCCCAGAAGCCGCGATACATCTCGCACCACATAAGGCGTGCAGACCAGCCATCCGTACTGCCGGTGTAGTTGTTCTTTTTCGCTAGAATGTAGTTCATCAGCAGCAGGCTGCCTGCGATCAGGAAGGCGGGCATAAATCCAGCGATAAAGAGCTTCGGAATCGAAACGGTCTGGAACTGGCCGAATTCTTCTACAGCTTCAGGTGGGGGCGGCATGCCCAATGCAGCGATGCCAAAAATGATCAGCGGGATCGACGGTGGGATAACGATGCCCAGACCACCTGACGAGGCAGTTATGGCCGATGCAAAACCTTTCGAATAACCGCGATCGATCATGGCCGGGATCATCAGCATGCCAACGGCGGCAGTCGTTGCCGGGCCAGAACCAGAGATAGCACCGAAGAACAGGCAAGCCATGACGGTTGCAGCCGACATGCCGCCTGTGAACGGACCCGCGAAGCTTTCGGCGACATTGATAAGCCGTCGCGACAGCCCCGAGGCCTCCATCAAAGCACCAGCCAGAATGAAAGCGGGTAACGCCATCAGCGGGAAGGACCCAACCGAGGTAAAGGCGATCTGTACGAATTTGATCGGGTTTTCACCCAAGTAAAGAAAGGTGATCAAGGTTGAGACGCCAAGCGCCACGGTGATCGGAGCACCGATGAACAGCAGAAAGAGAAATCCGCCGAACAGCAGTGGGATAATTTCAGCGCCCATTACTTTTCTCCCTCAGAGCTGGAAGTGGTGTGGCTATGGCTTTCGGCCTCGGCTTTGACAGCATCTAGATCAATCGAATCCGGATCGACTATCTCTTCATCCAGCACGAGTTTTCGGTAATTCACCTGGATCACGCGGATGGTCATAAGGGTGAATGCGATAGGCAAGACGATATAGACCCAGCTCAGGTGGAACCCGAGGGTCTGCGACGACTGAAATCGATTCATCTTGTTGAAGATGAAATCAATCGCCAGATAGACGAAAACGACATTGAAGAAGATCCAGAAGAGATCCGCGAATGCCTCGATGTATTTGATCGCGCGGGGCGACAGGAACTTGAACTGAAACGTCACCCGATTATGGGCGCCCATCTTTGCCGCGTAGCTGGCGCCAAAGAAGACAAACCAGACGAACATGTAGATCGACAGTTCTTCAACCCAGGAAAACGAGAACGCAAATAGCGTTCTCACGATAACCTGAAGAAACAACAGACAAACGAATATCGCCAACAACGTGCGACAGATATAGCTTTCGATGTTGTCTACAAATCCCCAAAATTTCGACATCTGACCCTCCCTTTTTGTAGGGGGCACCGTCAGGCACCCCCCATTTCATTGACCTTTTGGTCCTTGCTTATTGCGAAACCGGCTCGCGGCCGATTTCAGCCAGCACAGCGTTGAGCTTTTCGACGCCACCGATGCTTTCATAAAACTTCGGCCACACGGCGGTGGTTGCCAGTTCGATGAATTCGGCCTCGTCGTTCTCAGGGTCGACGATTTCCATGCCTTTTTCGATCAGGATCTCTTTGATCTCAGCTTCCTTCTCGCGCAAGAAGTCGGCAGACGCCTGTGTCGCGGCTTTACCGGCTTCAAGAATGATCGCCTGATCTTCGGCGGACAGTTCCTGGAATACCTGCTCGGAAATGATGAGCGGTTCGATCGAGAAGATGTATCGGATGTTTGTCACATACTTCTGAACTTCGTAGAACTTCATCGCGTTGATGGTGGTGTAAGGGTTGTCCTGACCGTCAACAACTTTGGTCTGCAGTCCGGCGAAAGTTTCCGACCATGCCATCGGCGTCGGGCTGATACCCCAAGACTTATACGTGTCGATCATGATCTCGTTCTTGGGAACGCGGATCACGAGGCCTTCCAGATCGGCAACCGACTTGACCGGCTTTTTTGAGTTGGTGAGAACGCGGAAACCTGTGTAAGTCCAAGCGATGATGCGAACACCGGCGTCGTTGATTGTGTTCTCAGTCAGTTCCTGACCGATTGGGCCCTGGGTCAGCTTTTCGGCGTCCTCAAGGCTGAGGATCACGTAAGGCAGGGTGAACACGCCAACAGTCGGCGAGAACGGGGTAATGTTGTTGATCGCCAGCAGCGACATATCGAGCGTGCCAATGGCCGCGTCATTGACGGTATCCTGCTCGGATCCGAGCTGACCGTTCAGGAAAAGAGTTGCCGTATGATTGCCACCCGATAGCTCTTCAAGGGCAGCTTTGAAGCCCAGTCCCGTTGCTTCTTGGCTGGAACCCCCGCTGTCGCCAACTGCGATTTTGAAGTTCTTCGCGTCAGCCGCGCCTGCGACCATCAGTGCGGCAACGGATACGGCTGCACTGATGGTGCCTAGCTTCTTGATAAATGACATGGATTTCCTCCCATTTGTCGTGTTTCGAGGTGCGCGCTGACCCGGGGAGAGATAGGCCAGTCCGATTCTACCTCGGCGACACGAAGCTAACTTGCCAACATGGTTTCGTCGTTGTTAATATTTGCGCGAAAGGTTTCACAAATATCAAACATACGATATGAAACAGAACAAACTTGATACCCGGATCGGGGACACCGACATCCGTCTTCTGCGCGTTTTTAAAACCGTCGCGGAAAGTGGTGGAATTACTGCCGCCGAGATCGAGCTGAACATCGGAAAATCGACGATCTCGAAACACTTGTCTGACCTGGAACTGAGGCTTGGCCTGAAGCTGTGCAACCGGGGACCGTCAGGATTTTCACTGACGGAAGACGGCGAGAAGGTGCTGGCCGCGGCAGAAGACCTGCTCATTTCCGTGGCGCAGTTCAGAACCGAAGTCAACGAAGTCAAACAGCAATTGGCCGGCAGTATCCGCGTGGCTCTGTTCGATCAATGTACGACCAACCCTGAGGCCCAACTTGCCCGCACCATTCACAAGTTCAATGAGGCCGCACCGGCGGTTCACATTGAACTGTCGCTGGAACCTCCCAACGTGATCGAAACAATGGTCATCAGCGGGCATCTGGATGTCGGCATCATCGCGTTGCACAGACCATCGGCAAGCCTGGACTACACACCGCTCTACGGGGAAAACATGTTCTTGTACTGTGGGCAGGAACACCCCCTGTTTGATCGCCCAGATCCGGAGTTGCATTTGAGTGATCTTCGCAAGTTCAACTACGCCGGCTTGAACGTAAACTCTCCGAACCTCATCGTTGGTCAACAACTGGGGTTTCGACGTGCCGCCAAGGTGCAAAACGAGCAGGCACTGGTTATCCTGATACTTTCAGGCCGCTACCTTGGGTTTCTTCCGGACCATCTGGCGCAGGAATTTGTCGAACAGGGGATTATGAAGCAGGTTTTACCGCGGGAAATCAAATACAGAACCCGTTTCGCGGCCGTAGCCAGGAAACAACCTGCGCCAACACGTGTGGCCAAGTTGTTTCTGGAAACATTGGAAAAGGTGCATTCTCAGGTGCAGTAAGAACGTGCTCAGGGCGTCTTGTTTTCCAAACCCAAACCCGCCCGCCTGGAAGCAGCACACGACGCGAGGCCGGGCGGATCAATCGCAGGCTGCGGTAACGATCATTTCGACCTTCAGAACATCACGGGCCAGTTTCGCCTCGCCACAGGCACGGGCCGGGGCGTGGCCCTCTGGCACCCAGGCATCCCAGACCGCGTTCATTTCGGCAAAATCGGCCATGTCCGACAACCAGATCACACATTGCAGGATGCGCGTCTTGTCACTGCCGGCCTTGGCCAGAAGGTCCTCGACCTTGGCAAGGATGTCACGGGTTTGATCCGCAACCGTTGCGACATCCGAAACCTGTCCGCACAGATAGGCGGTTCCGTTATGTTTGACGATGCGGCTCATGCGCTGGCCGGTTTCGATGCGAGTGATGGTCACGACTGCTGTCTCCTGTCACGAAAGGTATCTTCCAGCTGGGCGATAGAGTGAAACGATGCCAACTGCCACCCCGGACAATCAATCATCGAATAATCGCCAACCTGCCGTGCGGGATCATTCAACCCGACAGCGCACTTATGTTGGGTGATCAAATATTTCGTGCGGTTTGGAGGTTAAACAAGTGACCTAACCTCTTTGTCGCTCTTCTTCCCCAAGTGGTGTAGTGCGTGGTGAGCCAGTCGGTCAGCGACCTGCAGACAGGTCGTTTTCACCGGGGTTCTTTCTGTCCTGTCTTGCAGTCATCCGCCAACGATCTGGATGAAACATCCCGGTGTTGGGTGACAAGGAGTTTGACGGAGAATTCCCAGTCTGTTTTCAATCGGCACAGAGTTCCACCGCTCGCCTTAAACTCGGAGCGCCATATGCCACCCGACACTGCCACCACAGTACTTTTTGCATTGCCGCTACGGGACAGCGAGGTTGGTCAACTGATGTCATTGGTTTTGAAAAAGGACGGGTGGTCATGATCCGCGATGTGTTGCTGCAACCGTATCAGCTGAAACATCTGACGCTGAAGAACAGGATCATGACGACCAGTCATGAACCTGCCTACCCCGAAGACGGCATGCCCAAGGAGCGTTATCGCGCCTATCATGAGATACGAGCGAAAGCTGGTGTTGCAATGACCATGACAGCTGGGTCTGCCACCGTCAGCCGCGACAGCCCGCCGGTATTCAACAACATCCTTGCCTACAAGGACGAGGTCGTACGCTGGATGGCTGAATTGACGGATGCCTGCCATGCTCATGGTTGCGCAGTGATGATCCAATTGACCCATCTGGGGCGACGCACGGGTTGGAACAAGGGCGATTGGCTGCCCTCCGTCTCTTCGTCGCATTATCGTGAACCGGCCCACCGGGCTTTTGCGAAGAAGATGGAAGACCATGATATTGAGCGGATCGTGAGCGATTATGCCGATGCAGCCGAACGTATGAAGGCCGCAGGTCTCGACGGAATCGAATTGCAAGCCTATGGCCACCTGATCGATCAGTTCTGGTCACCGCTCACCAATACGATGGACGCACCCTATGGCGGCAGTCTCGACAATCGGTTGCGGTTCGGCTTCATGGTTCTGGATGCGATCCGCGACCGTGTCGGGACGGATTTCATCCTTGGCGTCCGCTACACAGCAGATGAGGTTGAAAAAGGCGGCATCACCGAAGAAGACGGACTGGAAATCGCCCGAAGGCTGCGCGACAGCGGTCAGGTCGATTTCCTGAACGTCATTCGCGGCCGTATTCATACAGACCCTGCCATGACGGATGTGATCCCGGTGCAGGGCATGAAAAGCGCACCACATCTGGATTTTGCCGGGCGCGTACGAGCCGAAATCGGGATGCCTACCTTCCATGCGTCACGCATTCCCGATGTGGCAACCGCACGACATTCAGTGGCGTCCGGGTTGCTGGATATGGTCGGCATGACCCGCGCACACATGGCCGACCCGATGATCGTGTCCAAAATTCAGGCCGGTCGGGAAGATGACATCCGCCCCTGCGTCGGCGCAACCTACTGCCTGGACCGGATTTATCAGGCCGGTGAAGCCCTTTGCATTCATAACCCTGCTACCGGGCGCGAATTGTCGATGCCGCACGTGATCACCGCGGCCAAGTCCCGCCGCCGGGCGGTCATCGTCGGCGCAGGGCCCGGAGGGCTCGAAGCGGCACGGGTTGCGGCAGAACGCGGTCATGACGTTACCGTTCTGGAAGCGGCTTCTGAACCCGGCGGTCAGGTTCGTCTGGCCGCGCAGTCCCGACGCCGGGCCGAGATGATCGGAATCATCGACTGGCGCATGGCGCAATGCGCTGCACGCGATGTCAGGTTCCAATTCAACACGTTTGCAGACGCGGGTGACCTAAAAGTACTTTCGCCCGATATTGTGGTTATCGCGACCGGAGGGTTGCCTGAGACGACGATATTGGAAACCGGCAACGATCTGGCGGTTTCGGCGTGGGACATCCTGTCCGGAGACGTGCACCCGGGCGAAAACGTGCTGATCTACGATGATGCGGGCGACCACCCGGCCCTTATGGCGGCCGAAATCATCGCCGAGTCCGGTTCGCGGGTTGAGATCATGACCCGCGACCGCAGCTTTGCGCCTGAAATCATGGGCATGAATCTGGTGCCATATATGCGTGCGCTGCAAAAAACGGGAGCGCTGTTCACCGTAACCCGGACGCTGAAATCGTTGGTACGCTCAGGCAATCAACTGGAAGCCGCCATTGGAACGGATTACTCGGATCTTGTTGAAAAGCGCATGTATGATCAGGTGATCGTCAATCAGGGCACCTTGCCTCTGGACGATCTCTATTTCGAACTCAAGCCGCTTTCGCGAAATCTTGGCGCTGTGGATCACGACGCTCTTGTCGCGAATTCGGGTGACGTGTTTCCGCTGGTGAACCCGAAGGCTGACTTTGATCTGTATCGGATCGGAGACGCCGTTTCCTCGCGCAACATACACGCAGCAGTCTATGATGCGCTGCGGCTTGGCCTTCGGTGGTGACGCCATCAGAGAATGCGCTTTGAACACGTACCACCGATTACCTGTACGACTTGAAACCACTTTTGCGCCCGAACGAAAAGGACCGGACATGAGCAATATTGAGGTCATCGAGACTGTTTGGATACCGCTACCTGACGGCACGAAACTCGCGGCGCGCCTGTGGCTGCCGGAAAACACGAAAATCGTCCCTGTGCCCTGCATCCTGGAATACATCCCCTATCGTCGTCGGGACAGAACACGGATGCGGGATGAAAGCATGCACCCGCATTTTGCGGACGCCGGCTATGCATCAATCCGCGTTGATATCCGGGGTTACGGTGACAGTGACGGCGTCTCCGAAGACGAGTATTCGCATCAGGAAATTCAGGACGGTCACGACGTCATCCAGTGGATTGCCGATCAGGACTGGTGCGATGGAAATGTCGGAATGTTCGGCAAAAGCTGGGGGGCATATAACGCGTTTCAGGTGGCGGCGACACGTCCTCCGGCGTTGAAGGCGATAGCCCCGGTTATGGGCACAGACGACCGGTGGCGCGAGGACATTCACTTTTACGGCGGATGTCTGGCCAACGACAATTTCTGGTGGGGCTCGATCATGCAGCTGTACAACGCCATGCCACCAGACCCAGAGATTGTCGGCGCGGACCGCTGGCTTGACATGTGGCGCGAGCGGTTGGAAGGCGCTGAGTTCTGGCCGGCCATGTGGCTGGAGCACCAGACCCATGACGAGATGTGGCGGCGCGGTTCGATCTGCGAGAATTATGCCGACGTGGATGTGCCGGTCTACTTTTTCGGCGGTTGGATGGATCTGTACCGGGATACGCCATTCCGCATCGCCGAACACCTCAGCGGACCGGTCAAGATCCTGATGGGGCCATGGGCGCATCTTTACCCGCATGAAGGGGTGCCCGGCCCCAAGGCTGATTTCGTCGGAGAGGTCATCCGGTTCTGGGATCACTGGCTGAAGGGAAAAGACACAGGGTTGATGGACGAACCGCCCTTGCGGTTTTTCCTTCAAGACAGCACAGCGCCGACCGGAACGCATCTGGAACGCACCGGGCGCTGGATCGAAGAGCCGAGCTGGCCGTCACCGAATATCACCAATACGTCCCTGTGGCTGAATGAGCTGACGCTTGAGGCAGACCCCGTTTCCGGAGCAGAGCTTGCGATTTGCTCGCCGCAAAGCTTTGGGGCAGCCGCAGGTGATATCTGCTCTTTCGCCATACCCGGCGACATGGCGGCAGACTGCCGGATCGATGCCGCAGGCGCATTGCAGTTCAAAGCGGCACCACTTGAAGACGCACTTGATATTTTGGGGCAACCGTCCGTCGATCTGAAGGTTTCAGCAGATCAGGCTCAGGGCTTTGTCGTTGCATTGCTGGTGGACGAAGCCCCGAACGGTGCGCAGACGCTGATTGCACGGGGATTCTGCAACCTCAACCACCGGCTCAGCGATACAGAACCCACACCGATCACACCCGGAGAGGAGATGGCAGTAACCGTCCCGATGTATGGAACAGGATATCGGGTTCTGTCAGGTCATCGCATCGTTTTGCAGATTGCTTCGGCTTATTGGCCTGTTCTTTGGCCCGCCCCCGAACCTGTAACGCTTTCGATAAGGCCGGGTCGCTCGTACCTGTCTCTTCCCATCCGCAACCAGGGCATTGAAACAACAGAACCACGCCCGCTGCCCGAACCGATAGCGTCCGGTGCCCGGCCCAGAAAGACCAAAGTGAGATCGGGCTCGATGGAGCGCTCGGTCCACACGGACCTGACGAATGGCGAGGTAACTCACAGGTTTTTCCTTGACGGAGGCGTCTTCGGGCCGGTGGGTGATTTCCGTCTCGACGATATTGGGACGGTGCTCAGCGACGTGTCAGATCGGAGATATACAATCCGTCCGGGCGACCCGCTTTCGGCTGTTGCCACGATGGAGCAGACCGCCGGTTTCGACCGTGAAGGCTGGTCAGCCAGGATCTGGACCTATTCCGAACAACGAGCAACGGCCACCGAGTTTCATTTGATCTCGCGCTTGAAGGCATGGTCGGGGGAGGAGCTGATCTTTGAAGAAGAGAATTCGCATGTCATTCCGCGCAACGGAATGTAGTTGAAAACACTGTAGAACAATTGCGTTGAGACCCTTGACGGGACTTGCCTTTGCAGTCCTGTCAATCCAACCGAATGGTCCAAGCCTGCGCGGGAATGTCTGGGCGGGTCTGTCGTTGCACCATGTGCCGGTCAGAAACCCAAAGCGCTGCCGGATTTGATGGTATCCATTGAAACGAAGGTTTTGAACTTTCGAGTATTTCCGTTTTCAAAGAACATCCGGCGGGTGAAATCTTCGTAAACCGCCATGCTTTCGACGACCACGACAACCATGAAATCCACCTCTCCGGTCACATAAAAGCATTGCTGGACTTCCGGAGCATTCAGCAGGGTTTTCTTGACGGCATCAATCTCGTCAGGGGTTTCGCTGACCAGTTCAAGTTCGACAAAGATGGTAAGCTGAAGACCAACGGCTGCCGGATCAACAATGGCGACATTGGCGCGGATCACGCCCTCGGCCTCCATCCGGCGGATACGGCGCTGCACAGAGGGTGCAGACAGGTTTACTGCCTCGCCAATCTTGTGCTGCGTGGTTTTGTTGTCTTTCTGCAGGATCCGCAGGATCGCGCGGTCGAACTCGTCTAATTGTGTCATGTGAAAGAAACTTGCATGATATGCATCAAACTAGAGCCCTTTTTTCAGGTCAGTTGCAATAAAATTGTTTCGACCACGTTCACAATGCGTCGAAAGGAAAGAGTCGCCGTGACCGCATTGACAGAAAGCCTGCCTGCGTTGCGCCATGAGTTTCATCGCAACCCCGAGCTTGGATTTCAGGAAAACTGGACCAAAGCACGGATCGCCGGGCATCTGCGAAGCTTGGGCATCGAGGTATACGAAGGTGTCGGCGTTGTGGGTGTCTTGAAGTCGGGCAACGGCAACCATGCCATCGGGCTGCGCGCGGATTTCGACGCGCTGCCGATCACCGAGGTCAATACGTTTGCCCACAAGTCGCAGAACGAAGGTGTCATGCATGCCTGTGGACATGATGGCCACACGGTGATGCTGCTTGGGGCCGCCGAATTGCTGGCCAAAGATCCGGCGTTTGACGGCACGGTTGTCTTCCTGTTTCAGCCCAATGAAGAGCATGGGCTTGGGGCAAGGGCGATGATCGATGAGGGCGTTTTGCGGACCTTCCCGATTCAAGAGGTTTACGGCGCACACAATCTGCCCGGTGAGCCTGTTGGCCGGCTTTCAACCCGTGCCGGAGTGATCTGTTGCAGTGAAAGCCTGTTCGAGATCACGATTACCGGTCAGGGCGGTCATGCCTCGATGCCCCATGTCGGGCGCGAAACGATCACGCCTGCGGCGGAACTGGTATTGGCCCTGCAAACCATAGTTTCACGCAAGCTTGCACCTTCATCCGGCGCGGTTGTGTCAGTAACCGAGTTCATCACCGACGGGCAGCGAAATGTGCTTCCGGGGTACACGGTTCTGAAAGGTGACGCTCGGGCCATGTCACCGGAAGACCGTACGTTGATAGAGCGCAATATGCGCCAGATCGCAGCCGGTGTGGCCGAAAGCCATGGCGTCGAAGTGACTGTGGATTTCCGCACCGAGTTCATCGAGGCAAACAACGATGCCGATGCCGCATCGCACGTCATTTCAGCGGCAGCAGCCACGGGCCTTGAAGTAGACGGAGACCGCTCTGCCATGTCTTTTTCGGAAGATTTCGCTGAGTTTGCTGCTGTTGTGCCCGGGTGTTTCCTGCTTATTGGCAACGGGACCGAAGGATCTAATGGTCGTCCGCTGCACTCGGCTGATTACGACTTCAACGACGAACTGCTCCCGCTGGGCGCAAAATTCTGGGCAGAGCTGGTGCAGCAGCGCCTGCCGCTGAACCCCTGACAGGACACATGACCATGACAGAAATCATCGCTCATCAGGCAGGCAGGCCGGGTATTGGCGCCGCTGCCGAAACCGTATTGACACAACAGAATTTCGATCGCGCGGCAAAGGAAATCACCCAATGGGAGGGGTATGCACCCACGCCTCTGTATTCTTTGCCCGCGTTGGCAGCCGAGATTGGCGTCGCGGAGGTCCACTACAAGGATGAAGGTCCCCGGTTTGGGCTTGGCAGTTTCAAGGCATTGGGGGGTGCATTTGCCGCGTTGCGTGTTCTGCAACGTGAAATATCACGCCGGACGGGCCAGGATGTGTCTTTGGAAGATATCCGCACTGGCCGCTGCGCTGATGAAGTTGCCGGGATCACGCTTGTTTCGGCGACCGATGGCAACCACGGTCGATCCCTCGCGTGGGGGTGCAAACGGTTCGGCGCGCCTTGCCGGATCTACATTCACGCCGAAGTCAGTGAAGGCCGCGCGCAGGCCATGCGTGATCTGGGGGCTGACGTCATGCGCATCGATGGTGACTATGACGCCTCGGTCGATCAATGTCGACGGGAAGCCGACGAGAATGGCTGGTTCGTGGTTTCGGACACATCCTGGCCAGGTTACACCGACCCGCCGCGCGACGTGATGTCGGGCTACGGCGTCATGGTCAAAGAAGTCGTGAATGCAATGGACGCGGCGCCGACGCATGTCTTTCTGCAAGGAGGAGTCGGAGGGCTTGCCGCGGCAGTTGCGGCAGCATTGCGTCAGGCCTGGGGTGATGTCTCTCCGCGCGTCGTGGTTGTGGAACCGCATCTGGCCGCGTGTTTGTTCGAAAGCGCAAGGCAGGGGCAAGCCGCGTCTGTAGAAATCGATGAAGAGACCATTATGGCGGGTTTGTCCTGCGGTGTACCGTCTCCGATGGCATGGGAGATTTTGCGCAGTGAAGCCTCGGACTTTCTGACAATCGGCGATGAGCTGATACCGCCAACCGTCCGCCGCCTGGCGCGTCCGCAAGGCGCAGATCCGGTGATCGAAGCCGGAGAGAGCGGCGTTGCCGGATTGGCTGCATTGATTGAAGCGGCAAACAACCAAAAGCTTTTCCAGAAGCTTGGTTTGACGGCGCAGTCTCGTGTTTTGACGATCGGATCCGAAGGTGTGACGGATCCCGATATCTATGCCCTGATCATGCAAGGCGACGTGTAGCTCAGCCGCGTTTCTTGCGGTCGTAGATGCCAATCAGCTTAGTCCAAAACCCAGTTGCAACGGGTCCCAAGACGGTTGAATCCGACATATTGGCCTGCAACGGAGAAGTTCCATCAAACGACATTTCGATGTCGTAGGAGTTGTATACAGGCCTGCCCCGCATGAGTAGCCGTTGGCTATGATACGCGCGTTAAATGAAAACTGGGCGCTGTTCCTGGGGATGTTCATGCTGATGGTTGCCAACGGTCTGTTGGCGACGTTGCTGACGATCCGGGGGGCCAGCCTGGGCTTTAGTGACTTCACGATTTCCGTCATGCAGGCTAGCTATCCCTTGGGCGCGCTTGCGGGGACGGCGCTTGCCCCAAGGCTGGTCGAAAATGTCGGGCATATTCGGGCATTTTCGGCCCTCGCCTCGCTGGTTTCAATTGCGGCCATTGTGCATCTGCTGACCAGCGACGCGATCAGCTGGAGCGTGATGCGCTTGCTGGGAGGGTTTTGCTATCCAGGGCTTTACGTCATCACCGAAAGCTGGCTGAACGCAAAAAGCGAAAACAGCATGCGTGCTCAGGTTCTGTCGCTGTATTTCATTATTCAGCTTGCCGGCCCAGCCCTCGGAACGGCCATGGTCGGTTTCCCCGACCCCACCGGAAACCTTCTGTTCGGCCTTGTTTCCATCCTGATTTCGCTGTCGATCGTGCCGCTTCTTCTGTCGGGCAACAGGGCGCCGGAATATGCCGCACCGGAACGCATGTCGGTTCCCGTGCTTTACAAGGTTTCGCCCATCGCAGTCATCGGCATCGTTCTGGTCAGCATCGGTGTCGCGGCGTCCTACATCTCGTTGCCGCTTTATGCGTTGCAAAACGGCTTTACGACGGCGCAGGCGTCAGGGGCGCTGGTGGCGGCGTTGATCGCCGGTGCGGTGGTACAATACCCGATCGGCTGGCTGTCTGATCACACGGACAGACGCTATGTGGTCATTGGGCTGGGCGTTATAACGACCCTGTCCAGTCTTTGGATGACCATCGATACATCACTGTCTCATATCGTCTATGGTTTTGTACTGATCGCAATCGGGCTGTACCCTGCGTATTCGATCCTGACGGCGCATGCCAATGATCAACTCAAGCTGTCTCAGATCGTTCCGGCCAGTGGCACGATGGTGCTGCTACTGAATGTCGGCCTGCTGGTGGGAACCATGCTGGGACCGAACTCTATCTCTTTGTTCGGCGGGCGCGGTCTTCAGTTTCTTCTGGCGGCTATCGGTATTGCGGTCGCCCTTTTCGCATTGATCCGGCGTGTTCAGGTGGCCGCGCCCACCGACACCGGCGATGTGCAGGTCGTGGGGATTATCGGCACCGGGCAACCCGGGGTTTTGCAGGCCGAAACCTGGGTTCAGGAAGAAGAAACCAGGGCAGACCCGGACTCATCCCACGGGTTCAAAGCATAGGCTGTTTCATTCGCGTCAAGCGCGACGGAAGTCGTGCCAATGTGGCGGTCAAACGGAGATCGAAGCCGCCTTTGAAGCACCGGACCATTCTGCACCACAGGACCCCGTCAGAAATCCGTCGCTCAACCGAATATCAGGATCAGCACCACGCAGGGCGCGCTCCAGTTCGCCCTGGGGAAGATCGCCGTCGATACGCTTTCGATACAGTTCGCACAGTTGATGGAAGCCGCCAGATTGCGGTGACAGGCGCAATGCCGAGATGCCAACCTGTTTCAGCAGGTCGATCTGATGGTCCGTACAGGCATAGCTGTCTGACAGGGTCTGCACCCCGTTCATTGCCATGAACGGCTTGCCGTCACCCGTAAGAACGTCCAACCCATCCGGATCGTCTTCGCAGGCAAACTGGCAATTGTCCTTGCTGCGCCCATGCAATCGCGCGTGGTAACAGCGCCCGGAAATGGCCAGCGGCAACCTGCCATGCCCCCATATTTCGATCGCGACACCCAAGTCCGAGGCAGCTTGCGCAAGCGTTTTGACCGAAGCGACGGGCAGTTCCGGCGGAAGACAAACCCGGCGCGCACCCCGAGCGGCCAACCATTTCAAAGTGCCTTCGTTGTAGACATTCACCAACGGGCCAACGGTGAACGTGCAGGTGCCGGGCAAATGTGCCAACGCGGTCAGATCGTTGATCTCGACCATGACGCCCATTTCTGTAAGCTCAGCCGTGAGTTTGCGCTCGCGTTTCAGAGTCACCAGGGCCAGGCTTGTCAGCGCAACCTCTTTGCCCGCTTCGACCAATCGGGAAATCGCCTCGGGGATACGATCCTGATAAAATGGCAATCGCTTGGAACAGACCAGTTCTCCGAGCACGACGCGGTCGACGGGCGATCGGGCCAGATCATCGTAAAACGCAGCCCAGGTTTCGGCGGGCCAGAAGAACTGGTTCGGGCCTACTGTCAGTTCCATCGGATTATCTCCACGTCTTCTTGTACGCGCCGGTCGTCATGGCCTGCCCTTCGGACAATCGCGCAAGCATTCCTTCCGGCATCGGCTGGCCTGACTCCAGCGCATCGACCGCGACGCGAAAATTCCGAACGACCTGTGCGACATAGGATTTGGACCGTTGGCGCCCTTCGATCTTCAAGGCTGTCACACCTGCCTTTTGCAATTGCGGGATCAACCGTTCTGCGTTCAGGCTGACGGGATCCTCGAACAGGTGCCCGGTTTTTTCACCGGCGGAAAAACACCCTTTGCACAATGTCGGGTAAGGAGCGGGCTCATCCCGTTCGACGCGGTGGATCAGGTAACCGCCAAGGCGCGCGTTCAACGCGCCCTGTTCTTCTTGATACTGCACATGGCTGGCAGGAGAGCAGACACCATTCATATTGGGAGACAACCCGGTGGCATAAGAGGACAGCGAGCATCGCCCCTCGGCCATGACACAAAGACCGCCGAACACGAAGACTTCGGTTTCGACGTCGGTTTCAGAGTTGATTGCGGCAATTTCCGGCACGGACAAAACGCGTGGCAAGACCACCCGTTTCACACCGAAGGTTTCGGCATAGAAATTGATCACGTCAGCATTGGCCGCCGCGGCCTGCACGGACAGGTGCCTGCGTAATCCGGGGTGGTGTCGCGCGGCGTAGTCCAGCAAACCCAGATCGGCGAGAATTACAGCATCCGCATCACAGGCTTCGGCATCCGCCACTGCCCGTTTCCAGATCTCTTCGCTGCCCGCCTGCGGGAAGGTATTGATTGCAACCAACACCTTCGATCCGTGATCGTGGGCATAGGCAATTCCTGCCCGCATTTCAGCGCGATCGAAGTTGAGACCCGGAAAGTTGCGCGCATTGGTTTCATCATTGAAACCACAGTAAACAGTGTGAGCCCCGGCCTTGACAGCTGC
This sequence comes from Ruegeria sp. CDSA141, assembly GCF_059612005.1. Classification (NCBI taxonomy): domain Bacteria; kingdom Pseudomonadati; phylum Pseudomonadota; class Alphaproteobacteria; order Rhodobacterales; family Roseobacteraceae; genus Ruegeria; species Ruegeria sp. CDSA141. The sequence goes on along the minus strand of NZ_JBXWPT010000006.1, from coordinate 224,015 downwards.
ACGCAGGGCGGTGGGCGTTCCCGCCGGGCAAACGATCTCCATTACCATAAAACAGCGTCCTCGGGTCGGGTCAGGTAAAGACCGGTCCGACGCTCTGCAAATGCGATGATCTGCTTCAGTGGGCGTGCAAGCGGGCCGGCAAGGGTTGCGGCCTCGTGCGCAAGATCCAGCTCTGCGTCGTCGATTGCGTTGCGCAACGCCAGTGCCGCGGCTGTGTCGCCCTCGATCACCAGATCGCGTGAAAAGAACAGGGCATCACCGTCAAACGCGCCGTGCACCAGCCCCAGCAGCGCGGCCAGTGGGCCGGAAATTCGCGCAGCCCCAACCACGCGCCCCCGACTCAACCTTATCCTTGGCGTGCCACCATTCGGTTCGAGGAGAAGGACAACCGGCAGATCCGTTGGATCGAGCACAAACGCGACCCGGCTGAAATCACCGAGCCGGTTGAGCAGGTCCGGGTGTTTCCCGGTTATCTTTCGGGAAAACGCCGTCAGTGACAGCGACAAAGGTGCAAGCGGAACAAACCGCAGGGTCGCTGCCAGAGCGGCAGGGCATCGCGGTATCTGGTTTTGGGGATCGGACAAACAGACCTCCTGCTGTCTCAACAAAGTGAACCGGTGCGGCCTTCCTAAAGCCGCCCCGGCGCCCGGGACTTGACGGTTGTCAATTCGACCTGCCTCTTTCGCTGCTAGAGGGTGAGTACCACCGCCGGAGCAAACCCATTCGAACTCTGCCGCCATATCCCAGCCTTCGGCATTTTCTGAAATGGTGTCAGGAAACAGGACAGTTCAGGCGCATCCCTGACCCGGTTTCCGTGTGCCATCAAATGACCGCCGTCCACCGCGCCGTGTTAGAGGCCAATGGGCCGGTGTTGCAGTTTGACACACCGACAGGTGTACCCTCGGGGCAGTGCGACATACCGATTGTGGTCAACCTGTTCGGAACTTCGGAACGCGTCGCCGCCGGACTGGGCGTTTCTTCCGAAGGGCTTGACGATTTGGGCGCATTTCTGGCCGCGCTTCGGGCCCCGACGCCCCCGGACGGGTTGCGGGATGCGCTGTCCCGGTGGCCGATGCTGAAGGCCGCATTGTCCACGCGACCGAAGCAGGTCAAAACCGCCGTTGTTCAGCAGGTTTGCCACCGCGGGACCGATGTTGATTTCTCTTCGCTGCCGATCCAGACGCACTGGCCCCAGGACGCAGGGCCTCTGATCACCTGGCCTGTTGTCATCACCCGGCCCCGTGGCAGCGACCCCGACGCGGCACAGACCTACAATGCCGGCGTCTATCGCGTTCAGGTGCTGGACCGGAACCGTCTGATCATGCGCTGGTTGCCACATCGCGGCGGGGCCGCTCATCATCGCAGTTGGGCGCAGCACGGCGAAAAGACGCCGGTCGCAATTGTTCTGGGCGCAAACCCCGCGACTTTGTTGTCAGCGGCTCTGCCCCTGCCCGAAATGATGTCTGAACTGACATTTGCCGGGGCCCTGAACCAGAACCGGCCACGGTTGGTTCCAGCCAAATCCGTCCCACTGCTGGTTCCAGCAGATGCCGAGATCGTTCTTGAAGGCTGGGTTTCGCCAAGCGAGACAGCGCCCGAAGGGCCGTTCGGAGATCATACCGGGTATTACAATCCCGCCGAGCCTTTTCCGGTGATGCATGTCACGGCCGTGACCCATCGCGAAGCACCTTTGTACCTGTCAACCTATACCGGACGCCCGCCGGACGAGCCTGCCATCATTGGCGAAGTGTTCAATCGCCTTGCCTTGCCGACCATTCGCGCTCAAATTCCCGAAATCCACGACCTCTGGCTGCCGCCTGCCGCCTGTTCCTATCGCATCGCCATCGTCGCCATCGACAAGCGATATCCGGGCCAGGCCCGACGTGTGATGATGGCGCTTTGGGGAATGCTGCCGCAATTCAGCTATACAAAGATGATCGTTGCGGTCGACGCTGATATCGACCCCCGAAACTGGGACGATATCGCTTGGGCGCTTGCCACGCGCATGGATCCAAGCCGTGATGTGATGACCCTGGACAGGACGCCTATGGATTATCTGGATTTCGCCTCACCCGAACCCGGTCTGGCCGGAAAGATAGGAATCGACGCCACGACAAAAACAAGCAGTGAAACACTGCGGGAATGGGGGACGGTCATGCGTACCGACAAGGTTGATCACGCATTTGCGGAAGACCTGATAAGCAGATTGATGCCGGAGCTGAGAACATGACGAAAACCCGTGTAGTCTTAGGCCTATCAGGCGCTTCCGGTGCGGTTCTGAGCCTTTCGGTGGCACGACACCTGAAATCGGCGGATATCGAAATCGATCTGGTCGTCAGTCCAGCTGCCCGTCTGACGCTTGCGCAGGAATGCGGCCCGGATGCTCTGAAGGAATTGCGGCAGTCGGCAACCCGTCATCACGCGTCCGCGAATGTTGGGGCCAGTATAGCGTCCGGTTCGGTGCCGGTATCCGGGATGATCGTCGCGCCCTGTTCCATGCGATCACTGGGTGCGATCGCGCATGGCCTGGACGACAACCTGTTGACACGCGCGGCCGGAGTTCAGCTCAAAGAACGACGCCCACTGGTTCTGCTGACACGAGAAGCGCCGCTGACACTGGCGCATTTGCGCAATATGACAGCCGCCGCAGAAATGGGAGCCATCATCCTGCCCCCTGTGCCTGCTTTCTATTTGAATCCAGCCAACATAACCGAAATCGCAGATCAGATCGCAGCGCGCGCAGTTGATTGTCTGAAGGTTTGCGACCCGGCGGCGAAACAGTGGCATCCCAAAAATGAGGTGGACCTTGTCGAACGGTCCGAAAGCGAATTTCATATTCCATAGCCACAGATCGCGGATGAGATCTGCGGCCACGGGATGACCTTGATCGGGCGTGGCCGGTTGCTTCAGCCGCGCAGCCTGCCACCCTGAGGATCGAACGGCGCCCCTGTCAGCACCCGTGCTTTATGTGGTTTGCCAATCACCTGGATCACCACTTCATCTCCGGGCTGTGCCACCTCGGGGTTGCGGAAACCCAATGCCAGAGATTTCCCGACTGAATAACCGTACGCCCCCGATGTGACGCGGCCGACAGGCGTACCATCAGGTGTAAAGATCGGCTCGCTGCCGGTGGCGTCGGCATCCTCGGTGACGTACAATTCGAAGACGGACAGGACCTCGCGGGGTGCATTGTCCTTTATGGACAGATAGGCGTCTTTGTGCAGGAAGTCCTTGTCCAGCTTGATCAGACCCGTCAGCCCGACCTCTTGCGGCCAGTATTCCTGAGAATACTCCCGTCCCCAGGACCCATAACCCTTTTCGATGCGAAGCGAGCCAAGCGCTCGTCCACCCACGGGGCCACCGCCGCAGTCTTTGGCGACTTCGAGCAACGCAGAGTAAAGCGCGACCTGATCGGACTCGGCGCAGTGCAGTTCCCAACCCAGATCGCCGGTAAAACTGACCCGGATGGCCACGCATTCAACACCTGCAACGGTGATCTTCCGGGACCGCATGAAGCGGAACCCTTCGTTGGAAAGGTCTGTATTGGTCAGGCGCGCCAGCGCCTCGCGTGATTTCGGACCGGCGATGTTGAACCCCGCAACGTGGTCTGTTGCGACTTCAAGTGTCGTACCCTCGGGCATCTCAACCATTTGAAAGAAACGCTGATGATAGCGTTCAGCCATACCGGAGCCAATCATCATGTATTCGTCTTCGGCAAGCTTGGTGATGGTAAAGTCACCCGCCATGCCACCGCGAACCGAGATCAGCGGCGTCAGGCAACTGCGGCCCACATCGGTGGGCACGCGATTGGCCACCAGACGATCCAGCCAGTCATAAGCGCCCGGTCCCTTGATCACGTAGTTGGCAAAGTTCGAGATATCGATGACACCCACGCTGTCCCGCAGCATCTGCACCTCGCGCCCGACCGGATCAAACCAGTTCTGACGGGTAAAGCCGGCGGTCTCTTCTGTGCCGGGTTCATCGGCAAACCACAGTGGGTGTTCCCAACCACAGTTGAGACCAAAGACACAGCCCATCTGTTTCTGCATCTCGTAGGCGGGGCGCACACGGGCCGGGCGGCCTGCGCTGCGTTCTTCATTCGGGAAGTGGATTTTGAAGCGATGGGTGTAGGCGTCTTCGACCCGGGCCTTGGTGAACTTCTTGTCGGCCCAATCGCCAAAGCGGGCGAGATCCCAGGCGAACATGTCATATTGCGGCTCACCCTCGATCATCCATTGCGCCGCCAGCAGCCCCAGCCCGCCGGATTGCGAGAAGCCAGGGATCAGACCGCCACAGAGGAAATAGTTCTTCAGCTCGGGCACCGGTCCCCACAGCATGTTGGCATCGGGCGACCAGATCATCGGGCCGTTTATCACCCGTTTCACCCCGGCAGTGGCAGCGACCGGTACACGTTCGGTGGCGCGGATCACGTTTTCCATGATCCGGTCCAGATCGTCGGGGAACAGATCATGAGCGAAGTCGAGCGGCGTGCCGTCTTCGGCCCAGAACTTCATGTCTTTTTCATAGGCACCGATCAGCAAGCCGTTGCCCTCTTGTCGGAAATAATACTCGCCGTCCCGGTCGGCGATAGACGGCAGACGGCGGCCCAGGCTCGCCACTTCGTCGATGCTCTCGGTCACGAAATACTGATGTTCCGTCGGTTGCAGTGGTAGGGTCAAGCCTGCCAGCGCTCCGACCTCGCGCCCCCAGAGACCCGCCGCGTTGACCACCCATTGGGTATGAATGTCACCTTTGGTCGTACGAACCATCCAACTGCCATCGGGTTGCTGTTCCGTGGCGATCACCGGGCAGAACCGTTCGATGGTGGCCCCCATCGCACGGGCCCCGGCGGCATAGGCATGTGGAACACCCGACGGGTCCACATTGCCGCCATCGGGTTCGTACATGATGCAGCGGATGTCATCAAACTGCGCCAGCGGGTGCAGCTCTTTGGCCTCTTCCCGGCTGACCTCGTGGAAATTCAGCCCATAGAACCGGGCCTTCGCCTCTTGCAGGCGCAACTGCTGCTCGCGCTCTTCGGTCTGGGCCAGATAGAGCGATCCGGGCTGGAACACCCCGCAGCTTTGGCCGGTTTCCTTCTCCAGCTCCTTATACAGGTTCATCGTATAGTGCTGGATACGGGTGATATTGTTGTTGTCATGCAGACCGTGAATATTCGCCGCCGCATGCCAGGTTGAGCCGCTCGTCAACTCGTCGCGTTCCAGCAGAATCGAGTCCGTCCAGCCAAGCTTGGCGAGGTGATACAGGATCGACGTACCGGCAAGGCCGCCGCCGATGACAACAGCTTGTGCATGGGTTTTCATGAGATATGTCCTTGGATATGGCGCGGCTCAGGCGGTGATTTCTTTCATGACAGCAAGGAATTTGGCGACTTCGCCAATCGAGTTGTAGTGACACATCGAGACCCGCACACAGGCGTCATAGCCAAGCGGCGTCAGGATATTGCCGGAATAGTGATCCGCCTTGCGCAGATGCGTGCGAATACCTTGTTCGTTCAGCCTTTTGACGACCTCGGACGAGGCCACGCCTTCGACACGCAGCGATACCAGACCTTCTCGCGCGGGATTGTCGGCCCCGCCCAGAATGGTGACTTTCTCCATCTCGGCCAGGCCGCTCAGATTGCCGGTGCCGTGGATCATCGCGTCGGTCAGCGCCTTTTCCTGCGCATGGATCGCATCACCCGCCGCCAGAAACTTGCCGCGCCGATCTTCGGCATCGCTGACCTGACTGCCCAGCCATTCGAAATAGGACACGACGTCTGACATAGTGGCATAAGCTCCGGTGTCGCGCGTGCCCATTTCCCAGTTGTCCGCTGGGCCATCCAGCAAGGCGTTGTGGTCCAGCGCGGTCAGCCGTTCCGAAATCCAGGCGACACCGTAACCATGGCGCGAAAATACCTTGTAGGGTGAGATCACATAACCATCGACGTCATAGGCGGTCAGATCGATCCGGCCATGCGCTGCGTGCTGGATGCCATCGACGATGATGAAACAGTCCGGAGCCACGGTTCGGATGGCCTGAGAAACGGCAGCGACATCAACGCCCATTCCTGTCACCGGAGAGGTATGCAGGATCGTCGCCACTTTGGTATCCGGTGTCACAGCCGCGGCATAGGCTTCGGCCGAGACGGTGCCGGTGGCGTCAACATGGTGCAGCAAAACGTGGGTTTGCCCGGAAATGCGCGCCCAACGATCACAGGCCGAACGCGTGGCCGGGTGTTCCAATGTGGATCCCAGCACAACGCCCGGACCTGTTCCCAGACATGCGTTCATGATCAGCCGGAACAGCAGCTCTGTACCGCTTTCACCCAAAAAGAACTGCCCGCCGGGTGCGTTCATGAAATCCCGCAAATCCGCCTTGGCCGCGTTGATCGTGGCAACCAGCGCATGAGATCCCGGATTGTCGCGCCCTTGGTTGTCCGGGATGGCGGCATAGCGCACCGAACTATCCAACACTGAATTCAATGTCAGTGCGCCTCCGGCATTCTCGAAAAAGATCCGCTCACCCTGTTCGGGGCAATGATCGATCTGGGCAAAGCGGCTGCGGATTTGTTTCAGCAGGCTCTCTGATATTTGGCTCATGGTCAGTGGTTCTTGTTTCGTTGGGTATGCAAAGCAGTGCTTTGCCGAACCTAGGACGGTTCCTGCCGCAAGGCATGCAAAAAAAACTGTGGCAAAGCGGTTGAATATTCTGTGCAAGTCGCGCGGGCACCAAACCAAAGCTTGTCACGACAGATACCACCCGTCGCCGGTGCCGAGACTCCGGGCCTGCGGCGGCGGATGGCATATCTCCTTGATTTCCGAACCGTCTGTGGCTGGTCGGCTACTCGGGCAAGTACTTTTCCGACCAGCTTACGGCGGCCGATCCAGCAGAGATCATCGCATCGATATCCTCATCTGCATAACCGACGCTTCGCAGAATGCTGCGAGTATCCGCGCCGTATTTCGGCATCGGTCCCGGAATAACGATCCGGGCGCTTTCGGGTCGCACGGCATTTGGGGCAACCAGATCGCACCACCGGCCCATGGGATGCATGTCATGCCGAATGACACTGAACGTTCCCCGCGTCAGGTCGATATTCCCGGCATTTTCCGGCTGCAACACGGCGTCGCGCGTGTCATGCAGCGATCCCAGAGGCATGACGTTGCTGGCGGAACCAGAAAACGCCTTTTGCCAGTATTCAACAGGTTGCCTGGCAAAACGATCCGCAAGAGCGGCCTGCAATTCCTTTTCCGGCACATCGGCCATGGTGGCAAGGTCTGAGACACGGCGCAGGGCTTCGCGCTGTTCGTCGGGTGCGGCAAAGAACATCCACCCGTCAGCCGCGCGATAGCAATGGTAGAATGGTCCCCAGCCCATTGCCTCGCGCCCGGAAGGTTCGTCAAAAGGCGCGCGGCCTTCGAAATCATACATCAACTGCGCCTGAATGAGGTTCCCGGCCGCCGCCAACGCAGCCCGCGCAATCCCGCCTTTGCCGGTTTTCTGCAATCTCAGCAAGGCCGCGCCAAGCGCAACACATGCGCAATAACCGGTCAGCACGTCAATCGTACCGAAATGCGCGTGTTCTTCGGGTGTCGCCATGCCACCGCCAAAACGCACCATGACCCCTGTCGCCGCCTGCGCCAGGTCGTCATACCCCAGATGGTCCGACTTGGGTCCGCGCGCAGGACCGCCAAAGGCATCGAGTTGCACAAGTATGAGGCGGGGGTTGATCGCCGCCAGCTCTTCCTCGCTCAACCCCAAGGCATCGCGCTGCTCATCCGTGCCGTTCATGGTGACGACATCCGAGGATTCGATGAGCCGCCGCAACGCCTGCTTTCCGTCATCCGAGCTCAAGTTCAGCAAAACACTTTGTTTTCCACGATGTGCGTGCAGGCCGAAAACCACGGTATTCCACGGATCGACCGAAGGCTCCACCGGCTGAACGGAAGTCACCTTTGCGCCAAATCGCGCCAGCGTGGACCCAATCGTCGGACCGGCGATCACGTTGGTCAGGTCCAACACCTTTAACCCCTCTAGCCAGCCTTGGTCACTTGCGGCTGGCGGTCCGCTGCGCGGCGGTTCAGCAAGTATCGTTGAAACGGGTGCGTCATTGGGATCCGGGCCCGGTTTTTTGACCAGCGCAGCGCCATCATCCACAAGCCAAGCAACATTTCCCATCTGCTTCATGTTCCCATGACGCGGGTCCTCTACCTCCAACACCAAACCTGAGGCCAAAGCATGTGGATCGGCCAGCCATTCCTTGCTGAACCGTTGCGCCGTTCCGGGCACCTTGGCAGACCCGAAAAGCGCTTCCCACTCATGAGAGGGCCTTGTCAGGAAGGCCTTCTTCATCGCGCTGGACACACGCGCGCGATCCCTTGCTCCGACGGGGTAGTTGCGCAGCGACCATTCGTCTGGCCAGTCTGCAGCATCGAGATAGGCGTCGAAGTCCGGCAATTGATCGGCAAGATCTTTGAGGCCAAGCGTCTCCAACACCCGCCGCGGATGTGTTTTCACACTGCCCGCGACCACATAGAACCCGCGCCCGTCGGCGCAGGTATAAGTTCGATAGAAAGGGTCCAGGAACTCTTCCAGTTCCGCAAAGCTCAGATCCGTTGGCAAGCCTTCGGCTGCGCGCCTGTCAAGTTCCACTTCGCGAGGAGACTTGTAGCGTTCGGGATAGTCTTCAATCTGCTCACAATTATAGACCAACCCTTCAAGCAACGCCGAAGCCAGAGGCACCTCGATGTGATCGCCTCCGTTCCGATCACGTGCAGCCAAAGCGAACTGCATGGCCATCGCGCCGAATGAAGCGCCATAGGCCGATGCCAGCGTCAAAGGCGAAAAGGATGGGTTGATGCCCATCAAGCGCCGGTTCAGCCCCATATCCGTGAACTGCCCGGTACGGGCAGCGATCACGGCTTCCCACGCGGGAAGATGTGCCAGCGCGGGATCGGTTGAGGCGAACCCCGGAAGTGACAATGACACGATGCGCGGATTTATGTCGCGCAGAGCTTTCGGACCCAGGCCCAGCCTCTGCATCACGCCGGGCCGGAAGTTCTCGATCACCACGTCAGCCCGGGCCACCAATTCGCGTGCGACCTTCAAACCCGCGTCCGATTTGAGGTCGATCGTCACAGCGGTTTTGCCACGTGACAGCATATCAGTGGCCGGTTCTTTCAATCGCGGGCCACCGGGCGGGTCGATGCGGATTACTTTTGCCCCCAAATCGGCAAGCATCATGCCAACCAGTGGACCGGCCAGGTATTGGCCAAAATCGAGGACACGAATATGATCGAGCGGCCTTGCAGTCATTCGTTGCTACTCATCCAGAATGATAGATTGACTTTTGCAGCGTGGGTTGTTGGCAGGTGTTCGCCATGCCCTTCCCGGAGCAGGCTGAATTGCCAAGCTTGGAACATAGTTTATCAATGCAACACCTGTCCTTATCCCGCGCGATAGAGTTGTCCCTACTGAGAGTCAAAGCCTCCTCCTGCGACAACTGGGCATACCATGCAGCCGAGCAAAGCCAAGGAGTTGTCCGATTTGACCAGGGGATGTCGCAAACGAGAAACATAGCTCAAAACTGCTCGTTTGTCGCATATTGAGAAGCGTTCCGAGGTCCGGATGGAAGCGGATCGGTCGCTATACGAGACCACCAGAAGATTGAGGCCAGAAACCAGAACGAGGGCTCGCTGAACGGCCGATGAAAGTGGACCTTCCAAGGTACCAAACGGCGCAAAACATATGATTACGGCGCGACACACCAGCGGCAATCGCAATTTCGTCATAGTGTCGCTTTTTCCGTCTTTATGCCATCTTCGTACATCAATTCGTCAAATTCACACCTATGAAATGTCACGGCTACTTGTCACGCTTGGCACAGGATAGGAAGAAGCGGAGATTTTTATGTCCTGGAATGTGTGCGTTGTCGGCGCTGGAAAGATCGGGCAGATGATCGCAACCCTTTTAAAAGGGTCGCCGAATTACTCTGTGACAGTGGCAGATCATGATCTGAAAGCTCTTGGCGATATCGCAAAAATGGGCATTGGAACCAAGCAGATTGACGCCAAAGACGCGGACGGTCTGGCCCGGCAACTGAACGGATTCGATGCAGTCATCTCTGCGGCCCCGTTTTTCTTGACCCCTACGATTGCAAAAGCATCGAAAACGGCCGGCGTGCATTATTTTGACCTGACCGAAGATGTCGCGGCCACAAGCGCAGTACGTGAACTGGCCGGGGACAGCGCGACTGCATTTATGCCTCAGTGCGGTCTGGCACCAGGTTTTGTCGGCATCGCCGGGGCTTCGCTGGCGTCGGAGTTTGACGAGATTGACAGCCTGCATATGCGGGTGGGGGCATTGCCGCTTTATCCGACCAACGCGCTGAAATACAACCTGACCTGGTCCACCGACGGGTTGATCAACGAATACTGCAACCCATGCGATGCCATCGTGAATGGCAAGCTGGTCAAGACCGCGCCGCTGGAGAACTACGAAGTGCTGGGCCATGACGGTGTGGAATACGAATGCTTCAATACCTCTGGCGGTCTGGGCACTTTGCCGGAAACGCTGGAAGGCAAGGCGCGCGCTGTGTCCTATCGCTCGATCCGCTATCCGGGCCATTGCGATATCCTGAAACTGCTTCTGAACGATCTGGGACTGGAACGCCGCCGCGACCTGCTGAAGGAGATATTCGAGGCCGCCCTGCCCCGCACCGATCAGGATGTGGTGCTGGTATATTGTACCGCAAAGGGCAAGATCGACGGTGTGCTGCGCGAAAAGTCCCTGATCAACAAATCCTTTGCCCGCAGCATCAACGGACAGGTCTGGAGCGCCATTCAGGTCACGACCGCCGCAGGCGTGCTAGGGGTGGTCGATCTGATGCGGATCGGAGCGCTGCCCTCGAAAGGCTTTGTCCGGCAGGAGCAAGTCAAGCTGGACGATTTCCTCAACACTGAATTCGGCCAGCTGTATCGCGCTGGTGACGTCACCGAACAGAACAAGGCGGCCTGAGATATGAAAGACATCGTTATGACAGCCCAAACCACGCTCGCAAATCTTGATCTGACCGAGGCCCAACTGAGAGGCGGCACGCTAAAGGTCACGTCACCGATTGACGGAAGCCTGCTGGCCGAAGTGCATGAGACGCCGATCTCTGACATGGACGCCATCTTTTCGCGTGCCAAGGCTGCGTTCAAGGAATGGCGCGTGGTCCCTGCCCCGCGCCGGGGTGAACTGATCCGCCTGTTGGGCGAGGAGTTGCGCGCGGCCAAGGATGACCTGGGCGCTTTGGTCAGTTGGGAAGCAGGCAAGATCACCTCGGAAGGTCTGGGCGAAGTGCAAGAGATGATCGACATCTGCGACTTTGCCGTCGGTCTGTCGCGTCAGCTCTATGGTCTGACTATCGCATCCGAACGTCCTGGCCACCGGATGATGGAAACCTGGCACCCTGCAGGACCGGTCGGCGTGATCTCGGCCTTCAACTTTCCGGTCGCGGTTTGGTCGTGGAACGCCGCTCTGGCAATTGTTTGCGGTGATCCGGTGATCTGGAAACCGTCCGAAAAAACCCCGCTGACGGCACTAGCCTGCCAGAAGATTTTCGAACGCGCCCTGACCCGATTTGGCGATGCGCCGGACGGTCTGCTGCAAACGCTTATCGGTGGCGCCGATCTTGGGGAAAGGCTGGTGGCTAGCGAAGATGTTCCCGTGATCTCGGCCACGGGATCGACCCGCATGGGCCGCGCTGTCGCCCCCATCGTCGCACAGCGCTTTGGCAAGTGCATTCTGGAACTGGGGGGCAACAACGCAATGATCGTCGGCCCTTCGGCTGATCTGGAGATGGCAGTGCGCGCGATTGTCTTTTCGGCAGTAGGCACCGCTGGTCAGCGCTGCACCACGCTGCGTCGGCTGATCGTGCACAACTCTATCCGGGAAGAACTGGTGAGCCGTCTAAAAAAAGCCTATTCGGGTCTGCCCGTTGGCAATCCTCTGACAGAGGGCACATTGGTTGGTCCGCTTGTGGACGAAGCGGCGGGCGCGACGATGACCGCAGCTTTGAAAGCAGCCGAAGCAGAAGGCGGTTCGGTGTTCGGCGGCAACCGCGTTACCGAAGGCGTTCCGACAGGCGTCTACATGGAACCTGCGATTGTCGAAATGCCCGATCAGACTTCAACAGTAAAAACCGAAACCTTTGCGCCGATCCTCTACGTCATAGGCTATGATGATTTCGACGACGCGGTAGAGCTTCAGAACGACGTACCGCAAGGCCTCTCATCCTGCGTGTTTACCCTAAACATGCGCGAGGCCGAGCAGTTCCTGACCGCGGCCGGGTCCGATTGCGGCATTGCCAACGTCAATATCGGACCTTCAGGAGCAGAGATCGGTGGTGCTTTCGGCGGAGAGAAAGAAACCGGCGGCGGGCGTGAAAGCGGTTCGGACGCGTGGAAAGCTTATATGCGTCGCCAGACAAATACCGTGAATTACTCTGCCGAACTCCCACTGGCTCAGGGCGTCAAATTCGACATCTGAGTATCACTGGAAAGCTGTTGGGGAAAACTTCGCAAAGCTTGCGAATACATCATCCGGGACAACCAGTCCCGGGTGATTTTCAAATTTCATTCCAGCATGTTAAGGCGGCAACCAAAGCACAGGCAAGGTCAGCTTCGTTTACGCGGTTATCCACCGGGCAGCATAGATCCGGCACCAGACTAACCAGACCTGTTTCAGGCCAGGGGTTCGGATGCCGACACAGCGGCGGTCATTCCGGGACTGATTGACTGCCATGCGTTTATCGCCGGGGTAGCGGCTGACTGCCCGCCTCTTTTCATGACGGCAATCCAACACCTTTCGGCGAGGGGTTGTCAGGGGCTTTGCGCGACCTCATTGATCAGGGGATGGTCCTGTCCGATGCGCTAGCGCTGTTCACCTCAAACGTGGCCCATACGCTGAAGCCGCGTCGCGCAGGTCGCCGGAAAGCGGGAATGGGCGCCGATCCGGTGGTTCTTGACGAAAACCTTGCTGTACGGCATGAGATGGCCCCGGGGGGGAATGGCATGTCCGCGATGGCCAGGTAGCCCGACGCGGCATGTATGAACAGATTTAAGCGTCCGAGCGGTCCCCGGTGATTGCCCGCTTCAGCACCGGAAGGTAGTTAAGATATGTGCCCTGCACCCGTTGATGCAGAGACCCCACGCGGGTTCATTATCCCGATCGGAGGCGGCGAAGATCGCGTCAAGGAAATGCAGATCCATCGCAAGTTCGTTGAGCTTTCTGGCGGCGAAGATGCTGACATCGTCGTAATCCCGACGGCCTCGATGCTGGAAGAAACAGGACCCGATTATAACCGCATCTTTTCCGAGCTGGGCGCGGGCAAGGTTGAGTTCCTGCCTATCTCGCGCAGGGCGGATTGTGACAACCCCGAGTATGCCGAGATGCTTGACCGGGCGACCGGAGTTTTCATGACCGGTGGAAACCAGTTGCGCCTTTCTGCGATTCTTGGAGGAACTCTGGTCGCCCAAAAAATACGCCGACGTAATGCAGCCGGTGTACCGGTTGCCGGAACTTCGGCGGGCGCCTCGATCATGTCCGAGCATATGGTGGCCGGTGGAAGCGGCAACTCGGCACCTGCCGAAGGCAATATCACACTTGCACCGGGCATGGGCCTGACCAATGCTGTCATCATCGATCAGCATTTCACGCAGCGGAACCGTTTGGGTCGGCTGCTAACAGCTTCATCTTTCAACCCATTTCTGATCGGCCTTGGCATTGACGAAGACACGGCCGCCTTCATCGGACCCGACAACGTCTTCGAAGTCATCGGCAGCGGTTCGGTTACCGTGGTCGACGCCAGCCAGTTGACACATTCATCAATGTGGGACGCCCGGCGGGGCGAAGCGCTGAGCCTGCTGGGACTTCGGCTTGACGTTCTGGGCGAAGGGTGCCGTTATGATCTGACGGCTCGCCAGGCTTTTCCGCCAGATGAGCATATGGCGTTCTGCACGTTGCCGGATTAATCCGGTTAAGAGGCCGCCAGCGGGGGAAATTAAAGTTAACCAACGAGGAGCCTCATGAAAATAATCTCGACCAATGTATTTGTCGGCCCGAATGTCTGGGCAAGTTTCCCGGTTATTCGCCACGTCATCGATCTTGGTGTTCTGGAAGAGTGGCCCTCGGCAAAAATTGGTTCCGAGTTTATCGATGCATTGATCGAGGCGCTTCCTGGCCTTGCCGAACATGGCTGTTCCTATCGCGAACCCGGCGGTTTCATCCGCCGCCTGCGCGAAGACGAAGGCACGTGGCTGGGTCACGTTCTGGAACATTGTGCCATCGAGGTTCAGAACGTAGCCGGCTCCGATGTGACCTTTGGCCGGACGCGCGGCACAGGCGAACCGGGCCAGTACAACATGGTGTACGAATACCGTCAGCGCGACGTTGGTCTGGATGCAGGTAAACTTGCGATGCGACTACTAATGCACCTGTTGCCGCAATCTTTGAAAGAACAGGTGGATTGCGATTTCGACCCGGACTTCAACTGGGACGATGAGCTGCGCAGTTTTGTTCTGCGCGCGCAGCGCAAGGAATTCGGCCCGTCGACCGGATCGCTGGTCAAGGCGGCGCAAGAACGCGACATACCTTGGATCAGGCTCAACTCTGGCTCGCTGGTGCAATTCGGGCACGGCAAATATCAAAAACGCATTCAGGCGACGATTACATCCGAGACCAAACATATCTCGGTCGAGATTTCCTGCGACAAGGAAGATACCCACAACCTGCTGAACGATCTTGGCCTTCCGGTACCGCAACAGCGCATGGTCTACTCCGCGCGCGAAGCAGTGCGCGCTGCACGGCGTATTGGCCATCCGGTGGTCGTCAAACCTTTGAATGCCAATCATGGGCGGGGGGTTTCGATCAATCTAAACTCGGATGAAGAGGTCGAGGCTGGCTTCGCCGAGGCCAAGGAACATTCCCGCAGCCGCGCCATTCTGGTGGAAAGCTTTGTCACCGGGTTCGATCACAGGATGCTGGTAGTAAATAACAAGCTGGTTGCAGTGGCCAAACGGGTTCCGGGCCATGTGGTCGGTGACGGCACACACACGATTGCCGAGTTGGTCGATATCGTGAACGAAGACCCGCGCCGGGGCATCGGGCATGAAAAAGTGCTGACCATGTTGGAGATCGACAATCAGGCCAAACGTCTAATGGAAGCCGCGGGCGTAACCGAAGAAATCGTATTGCCAGACGGTGAGGTTTTCTATCTGCGCTCGACTGCGAACCTTTCGACGGGCGGCACTGCAATCGACCTGACAGATGTGGTCCACCCCGACAACCGCGACATGGCGGAACGTGCCATCATGGCGGTTGGGCTGGATGTGGGCGGCGTCGATTTCCTGATCGACGACATCACCAAATCCTACAAGGACCTTGGTGGTGCAATTGTCGAAGTGAACGCGGCACCCGGGTTTCGAATGCATGTGGCCCCGTCCGAAGGACAGCCACGCGATGCGGCAGGCAAAGTGATCGACATGCTTTTTCCGGCCAATGAGGAAACCCGCATCCCGATCGCCGCGATCACCGGCACAAATGGCAAGACGACAACGTCACGGATGCTCGGGCATATCATGAAGACCAGCGGCAAGATCGTTGGCATGACCTCTACCGACGGTGTCTATGTAGACGGAAAACTGAGCGTCAAGGGTGACATGACCGGGCCAAAATCCGCACAGATCGTCTTGCGCGACCCGATGGTTGACTTCGCCGTAATGGAAACCGCGCGCGGAGGGCTTGTGCGGTCTGGTCTGGGATACCAGCGTTCGAACGTGGCGGCATGCCTGAACGTCTCGGCCGACCACCTTGGCCTTGGCGGCATAAACACGGTCGAGGAACTGGCTGTGGTGAAACGCGTGGTAGTGGAAAGCGCCACGGATACAGCGGTTCTGAATGCCGATGACATCAATTGTCTGAAAATGGCCGATTATGCCGGGGCAGATCAGATCTTCTATGTCACAACCAACCCCGGCCACGGCCTTGTCAAGGAACATATCAAGGCGGGCGGAAAGGCTATCGTGCTGGAAAAGGGCATGAGCGGCGACATGCTGACGATTTATGACAACGGGCTGCATATTCCGGTACTGTGGTCGCATCTGATCCCTGCCACGTTGGAAGGCAAGGCAATCTTCAACGTTCAAAACGCCATGTTCGCTGCAGCGATGGCGTATAGTTTTGGGGTTGATCTGGACAACATCCGGCACGGGTTGCGCACCTTCGATACCAGTTATTTCCAGGCTCCGGGGCGCATGAACGTCTATGACGAGCATTCCTTCAAGGTGATCTTGGATTACGGCCATAACCCCGCCGCACTCAAAGCGATGGCTGCGCTGGCCGATCAATTGGAGATCAAGGGTCGCAGACTTTGCGTGGTTGCCATGCCTGGAGACCGGCGCAATGAAGATATTGTAGACGGAGCAGCCGCGCTGGCCGGACATTTTGACCATTTCATCTGCAAGGCCGATGACCGCCGCAGGGGTCGAGGGCACGACGAAGTGCCGCAAATGATGCGTCAGGCACTGATCGACAACGGGGTCGACGACGCATCCATTACAATCATCCCGGATGAGGTTGAGGCCGTAAAAGCCGGGCTGGAGCAAGCAGCGCCGGGGGATCTGTTGGTGATCTTCGGCGACGAAACGACACGCTGCTGGAAACAAATCATCTATTTCAACTCTGACAGTAAAGCCCCAGAAACCGAGGATGCACCGAGGACCAGTCCCGCCGACAATTCGTTCGAGGACATGTTCGAAAGCGATCAAAACCTGATCCGAGACGAGCGCGGCGTGCGTTTAGCTCGTGAGATCAGCGAAGACGCCGACTGAGCGGAGGCGCCGGAATGGACCGGATTGAAGAGCTTGAAACCGCGCTGACCATTGCAAGCGCGACCGCTGATTATATTCAGGTGGATGACGCCCGGCGTCTGACTGGGCCCGGCCTGCTATGGAATAAACCCGGGGCAGTGATGGATGTATTTTTCACCGAGATTGACCCATCTCGGGTCTCTGCGCTGTGGGAGAAAAATGCCCGGCGCGTGCTGGACGCGCTGGGATGGCAGGATCAGGACCTGACATATCGCACCTTTACCGGCGGCATCAATCTGGTGATATCCGCACCGATGGATCAGCTGTATTCTGCGATCTTCGCGGCGCAGACGGCATGGCACTTCTGTGCCGCCGAATTGTTGGGCGCAACTTCCGGTGACTTTGATCAAATGGTGGCGGATGTCAAAGCCGTCATGGCCAAAGAAGCCAATCCCCGCCTGATCGAGCTGATCACAGCGGCCGAGGCGCATGGCGTGGACATTCTGTGTGACGATGATGAGATTTCAATCGGCCACGGCTCAGGCAGTCAGGTCTGGCCGGTCGATGCGCTGCCCGCCCCCGGTGACGTGGACTGGTCCAGCCTTCACAACATTCCCGTTGCGTTCATCACCGGAACCAATGGCAAGACCACGACGACCCGATTGCTTGAAGCGATCGCGCGCGCCTCGGGCAAACTCGCTGGGTTGACCTCGACCGAGTTTGTGCGCGTGGGCGACGATATTCTGGACCGAGGTGATTACTCGGGCCCCGGGGGCGGCCGGATGTTGCTGCGCGACAAGCGGCTTGAGATCGCCTGCCTCGAAGTGGCCCGTGGGGGCATACTGCGCCGCGGCCTGCCGACGCGTGCGGCCACGGCGGCGGCTGTCACCAACGTCGCGAATGACCATTTGGGCCAATACGGCGTCAATACCGTGCCGGAACTGGCGCAGGCGAAG
Source organism: Ruegeria sp. CDSA141 (assembly GCF_059612005.1). Classification (NCBI taxonomy): domain Bacteria; kingdom Pseudomonadati; phylum Pseudomonadota; class Alphaproteobacteria; order Rhodobacterales; family Roseobacteraceae; genus Ruegeria; species Ruegeria sp. CDSA141. The sequence continues at coordinate 206,206 of NZ_JBXWPT010000006.1, read as the reverse complement.
TTTGCCGTTCACCGAACGCTGGTCGAAGGCGGTGTGCTGGCCCTGAACGCTGACGACGCGTATGTTCGGGCCGAGGCAAAAAACACGTTGGCGAATATCTGGTGGTTTTCGCTGGACAGGCAGAACGATCTGATACGTCAAGCCCGAGAAGCGGGCCGGCGCTGCGCCTATTTGCACCAAGGCAACATCATCTATTTTGATGGCAGTTCCGAAAGGAACGTGATTGCCGTGTCAGGTGTGCCCCTGACAATGGGCGGGGTGGCGAAATACAATATTCTGAACGCATTGGCAGCCATGTGCCTTGCTCTGGCGCTGGATCTACCCTTTCAGGCGGTGCGGGATGGGCTGGCGGGTTTCAAACCTGATGCACAGGACAATCCGGGGCGCTGCAACGAGTTCAATCATAATGACGCGCGTGTTTTTGTAGACTTCGCACATAACCCGCACTCGATTTCCGCCGTGTGCGATGCGCTGTCAGGCCTTCCGGCAAAACGTCGCTTTATCATGCTCAGCCATGCAGGTGACAGATCGGATCAGGACATTCGGGACGTCACCGCGACGGCTTTGAAGTTCCAACCCGACGTGATCGTTGCCGCTGAACTGGAAGGCTATCTGAGAGGCCGGGCCTTGGGCGAAATCCCGGACCTGATCGAAGGGACGGCTTTGCAGAACGGATACAGGGCTGATCAGATTCAAAGGGCCCGTTCCCCTTCTCAGGCGGCCGCCAATATTCTGGATCAACTCGAGCCCGGGGATCTTGCCTTGTTGCTTGTCCTATCAGAACGCGACGCTGTACTTGAGATGCTGGGCGCGTAGGTGCAACGCCCGTTGGAGTATCCCGGTGATCGATTGAAAAGCAAACCAAGCTGACAATCGGCTTGCGGCGGCCAGGAAATCACCGCCATGAGGGACTGTCAGCCCGGTCATTGATTTTCTCAGATTGTGTGGACTTAATCCATCGTTCGAGTTCGCCGGCGGAGGCTGAGCCAATTCACTCGCCGACGTTGTCAAACCCTTGGCGCCAATGGTGATCTCTTCACAATCATCCGAGACATTGCGGAACAGATCGATCAGGCCGGTAAAGCATGGGTGGTGTCGTCCTACCTTTACCCTCAACAGATACGACCCGGTTTGGGTGGACAATGTCGTGAGGTGCTTATCTCTGCAGAAAAAAAGCTGCTGAATAGCCTTCACCGTGCAGGTTCAACTTCTCAATCCTGACATTATTCGATTGCAGGTTTTCCCACTGCGCAGTTACTCGCCCAACAGACGCGACAGGTGTTCTGAACCCCTGCGCAAGGTGTCGAGAAATGACATCAGACTGCCAACATCATGCCGTTGCGTTGGGGCATGAACTGAAAGCGTGGCGACAAGCCTGCCCTGCGCGTCCTGTACTGGCACCGCGATTGCAACCATACCTGCCATGAATTCTTCGTCGTCGGTGGAGAATCCCCGCTCGGCCGTCATCTTGATTTCGCTCAACAAAGACTCCGGCTCTGTCAACGAACGGGTGGTCTGCTGTTTCAGTTTTCCCGCCGACAAGAACCCGCTCAGAGTTTTGGGGCGCAAGGTGGAAAGGTACATCTTGCCACTGGCCGTGCAGTGGAACGGCACCTGGGTTCCGATTGGCAATTGGATCCGTAACGGCCATTTGGTTTCCACACGGTCGAGGTAGATCATGCCTTCTCGATCCGGGATGGCCAGATTGCATGTTTCGCCCACTTCGTCCGCCACACCGCGCAGGATGGCAAGACGCGCGGTCCGCAGATGTTCGGCGGACATGGTATTCACGGACAACAGCCGCAATCGTCTGCCCGGACCATAAGACCGTCCGTCAAGATCACGTTGCAGAAACCCCTCTGCCTCTGCCGTTTGCAGCAAACGATGGATTGTGGGCTTGGCCAATCCCAATGCGTCGATCAGGTCCGAGGGTTTGACCGCCACCCCGCGCCGTGCCACCTCTTCAAGGATCAGCAACAGGCGCAGGTTGGTGGGTATCTGAGGTTCTCGGTCTTTTGTATCCGTCTCGGCCATTCCTTCACATTCTAGTTATTTGGCAGTAGGATCAAGGCCAGTTCGGGGACCAGCGACACCAATATCCAGACTGACAACAGGGCCACCAAGTAAGGCACCGTGTAGCGCAGCAACCGGAAGTACGGCACACCCGTCACGCCCGAAGCTACATATAGGTTAAGCCCATATGGCGGCGTAATAAATCCGATGGATGCCCCGACAAGGAATATCACCGAGAAGTGAATCGGGTCGACTCCGACCGAGGCCGCTATCGGCGCGAGGATCGGGGCCAGGATGATCGTGACCGGAAGGCTTTCCAGCACCATGCCCGAGAAGAAGACAATCACCATCGATGTGAACAGAACCGCATGGTACCCCCCCATGGAGGTCACGAAGTTTCCGATTGTTTCCTGAGCACCAAGCAGCGACAGGATTTGCTGCATCACCACCGAAATTGCGATCAAAGGTGCCAGGATACCCGTAATCTGGGCAGACCTGATAACGATTGAGGGGATCTCAGGAATCGTGAACCCTTCGACCACAAACATTTCGGCGAAACTCTTTTCGGTTGGCGGAATATCGTTCCGGGCCCCCATGATCCGGTTGATAGGGTGGCTGACCAGCCCCGCAATGACACAAAAGCCCACGGTCACACCCGCGGCCTCTGTCGGAGAGAACTTGCCAGTATAAATGCCCCAGAGCACAAGACCGATGGCGAAAAAGCCGAGCCAGGCACCAAAGGCGGTCTTCAGCACCCGATTCAATTGCAGTGGGATAAGATAGCCCCACCCGTTCATGCGGCAGATGATCCAGCACGCCAGCTGCATCCCGATGACCATCAGCGCACCCGGCAGAATACCGGCGACGAACAATTCGGAAATCGGGAGGTTCATCAGAAAGCCATAGACGATGAAGATGATCGAAGGGGGGATGATGATACCGACCGTGCCGCCCGCAGCAGCGGTGGCTGCGCTGAACCGTTCGTCATAGCCGCCTTTTACCATCTCGGGGTGAAGCATCGACCCGATGGTCGCCGTTGTGGCTGAGTTCGACCCGGAAATCGCCGCGAAAAGCCCGCAGGCACCCAGCGATGCCATTGCCAGTCCACCACGTATCCAGCCTAGGCAGGCATAGGCAAAATCACTGAGCCGTCGCGCGATACCGGATTTGTTGATCAGGTCTCCGGTCAGGATGAACAACGGCATCGCCAACAGTGCGAAGCCCTTGTTGAAGACGTTCAGCAGTTCGGCCCCCATATTGTCCAGTGTCAGACCAAGGACAAAGGAACATCCGATGACCCAGTAGCCGATGACCAGCAGCACCGGCACGCCCAGCATGAAGAGAAAGGTGACCCCCAGCGAGATTAGTGTAACAAGTGTTCCGTCTGTCATCAGTCTGCCCCGATCACGGCCTGCTTGATCAGCGGCTCGCCTGTTTTCCAGTTGTGCAAGTCATCCGCGAGGTTTTGAAACACGCGACCGACCATCAAAAAGAATGACAATGGTGCTGCCAGCAGGAACCACCACTGCATGATATTGTCCGTGCCCAGAACGATCTGAAAGTTCGAGGCCGAAAGCGCCACCAGCCGCGAGGTGGTCACGATGACAATCACCGCAAAGATGAACCACAGCACGGCGTCCAGGAACAGGCAGGCCAGTTGCCCGCCACGGGGCATGGCCGTACGGAATTCGCTGAAACTCAGATGCGTTCGTAGTCGCACGTTGTAGGAAGCACCGAACCAAGCCATTACCATAAACAGAAGCGGAGGAATGGTAGTGGACCAGGGTTCCTGATCGTTGAAAACAAACCGGTCGATCACGCCCCAGAAAATGATCAGCGCAATAGCAAGATAAGAGTACACCATGACCGAACGTTCCAGATGACGCTCGATCAACGGGACTTTTCGATAGATCAGCATGACCAGCAAACCCCCGATCGCGGCAACGACCGCACCAACGATCCAAGCGGCGTCGGATTCCAGAGCAATTTGTATCTCAAATGAATCCTGGCTGAGAAAAGCGCTGAAAATTGCGCCAATGTCTGCCCAAAGTGACATGAAGCCCGTCCTCCCAGTCGGTATTGTTTGAACCGGCCCGTTTGGGCCGGTTCTGGCAGTCCAATCAGGCCTCGCCCTTCCACCAGCGGCGCGGCTCGACGTTTTCTGGCAGCGTGTCCGCAGGGATCTCGCGCGCGATGTCGTAGATCTCCTGGTAGGTATCGATGCCACCGGCCCACTTGTTCAGCCGTTCGCGCCACTGCGCCCACGGTTCTGGGTTAAAGTTCGGGGCACACATTTCTTCGGCCAGCTTGATCTGGTCATCCGGAAGGAAGGCTGGGCGTACGCCGTTTTCCGCAAATATGGTATGCGGCAGTTGCGGGTCCGAGAACCCAACGGTGTTCAGCAGCGCCGCCTCGTTCGCGCCCTGGATCAGGGCTTGCGTGAAGTAGGACGACTCCATTACAGCATCCTGCAACTCGCCGCCCAGCCCGTCGAATACTTTGGCAGACATCGAGGTATGTTCTGTGCCGCAGAAGAACTTCAGGTTCACGGATTGCGAGACCACAGGTGCCATGTTCGCATACGCCACCGCCGAAGCCCAGGTTTCCGCCCCGTCGATTAGACCGGTTTTGAGCGCATCCAGCGTTTCTTCCCATGCTACCGGCACAGGGTTCAGATTCAGCAGTTGCATTGCGATCCGACCCAGCTGCGTGCCCGTCACGCGGTTCTTGGTGCCAAACAACTCTTCAAGCTTGGTCACGGTCGGCTTGTCGGCAAAGGTCGAGCCCATTTGCAGTCCGCGCAGTTCGCAGTGGGTGAACAGGAATTTCAACCCGTGCCGCTTTTCCAGCGGGTCGCGCAGGATGCGCTGGCTGGCCGGGCTGTAGAAGAAATGATACTGCGCCGCACGGCTCGGGAACATGTAGGCATAGTCCAGAACGTTCAGATAAGGCGCACCGCCGGCCGAGTTTTGGGTCGAGGCTGCGTATATATCGACGATTCCCTGCTGCGTTTTCTCAACGCAGCTGAGTTGTCCGCAGATCTGGTTGTCGCCGATGAACTCGATCCGAATCTCACCATCGGTCCTCTCTTCCAGATCGCGCGCGAATTCGATGGCTCCGGCGCGTTCAATCAGAAGGTTGCGGGTGTTGAAGCCCGAAGCACCGAATTTCAACGTGTGCTTTGGTTCTTTAGAAAAGCGTTTTTCGTAAGTGGATTCTGCCGCTTGCGCCAGATTTGCCAGGCTCATCGCCCCACCAAATCCTCCTGCCGCAAGTAGCGTCGAGCTCATGCCGTAACGACCCGCCACCCGGAAAAAATCCCGCCGCGAAATACCACTCAGTTTTCGACCAATCTCCATTGCTTACCTCCCTGTTCGCAATTATTGAGACGTTTTGTATCAAAAAAGACTAGTATAATTCTTGCATCTTGCATAGAGTTTTTTTCAACGACGTTGGAAGGAGGCGGTCATGGAAGTGGATTATGCGGTAGTTGGCGCGGGGTCTTCGGGTTGTGTCATCGCCAACCGGCTCAGCGCCGACCCCAACACGACCGTCGCGCTGTTGGAGGCCGGCGGCCGCGACACCAACCCCTGGATTCACATCCCGGTTGGCTATTTCAAGACCATGCACAATCCTTCGGTGGACTGGTGTTACAGGACCGAGCCTGATCCCGGTCTGAACGGGCGCTCGATCGACTGGCCGCGCGGGAAAGTGCTGGGCGGCTCATCCTCACTGAACGGTTTGCTCTATGTGCGCGGCCAAAAGGAAGATTATGACCGCTGGCGCCAGATGGGGAATGTCGGTTGGGGTTGGGACGACGTGCTGCCGCTGTTTAAACGCAGCGAAGATCAAGAGCGCGGCGAAGACCCGTATCACGGTGTCGGCGGGCCGCTATCGGTGTCGAACATGCGCATTCAGCGACCGATCTGCGACGCATGGGTCGCGGCAGCACAAGCCGCCGGATACCCTTTCAATCCAGATTACAACGGCGCAGATCAGGAAGGCGTAGGGTACTTTCAGCTGACCACCCGCAATGGCCGCAGGTGCAGTTCAGCCGTGGCCTATTTGAAACCAATTCGAAATAGGCAAAACCTGAATATCATCACGAAAGCACTGGTGACACGCATAACGCTGGATGGGAAACGGGCGACCGGACTTGTCTATAGGGATCGCGCAGGCAATGAGATAACCCTCAAGGTACGGCGCGAAATCATCCTGTCCGGTGGTGCAATCAACTCTCCTCAAATTCTGATGTTGTCGGGTATCGGCGACCCTGACCACCTGAAGAAAAACGGGATCGATCCGGTACATGCCTTGCCCAGTGTCGGCAAAAGACTGCAAGATCATTTGCAAGCCCGTCTCGTTTTCAAATGCAATGAGCCCACATTGAATGACGAGGTGCGCAGCCTGATCAATCAGGCCCGCATTGCGCTAAAATACGCGTTGTTCCGCGCAGGTCCGATGACCATGGCAGCCAGCCTTGCAACTGGATTCATGAAAACACGCCCGGACGTGGAAACGCCCGACATTCAGTTCCATGTACAACCATGGTCCGCCGACAGCCCCGGCGAAGGCGTACATCCGTTTTCCGCCTTTACCATGTCCGTGTGCCAGCTGCGGCCGGAAAGCAGAGGTGAACTGCACCTGAACGGCCCGGACCCATCACAGCATGTAAAGATCATTCCGAACTATCTGTCGACGGAAACGGATTGCCAGACCATCGTCGACGGCGTGAACATCGCCCGCAGAATCGCTCAGCATAATCCGCTGGCATCGAAGATTTCCGAAGAGTTCCGCCCGACATCTCAACTCTCTGCCAACGATTACGAGGGCACTCTGGACTGGGTCAGGTCGAATTCCGTTTCGATCTATCACCCAACGGGGACCTGCGCGATGGGTACGAATGAAACCGCAGTCGTAGATCCTGCGCTAAAGGTTCACGGTATCGAAAACCTGCGGGTCGCGGATTGTTCGATCATGCCCGAAATCGTCAGCGGCAACACAAACGCCCCCGCGATCATGATTGGAGAAAAGGCGAGTGACTTACTTGCCGCCGGAACATAGCGCAGCACGCTCCGTGTCCAAATGCCCAGACAATCCGGGCAACTCGGCTTGCATATCTTCGGGATATTCGGATGATACCATCCCTGCCCTGACTTACCGCGGAGGCGGCGTCAGCCATAGCGCGGACATCCCATAGTTGGAATTCTTCAACTCCTGTTTGGCAATAGCCTGAAGATGAACCTCATCAGGACCATCGGCGTAGCGCAACGCCCGGGCCCAAGTGTAACTGTCGGCCAATGGCGTGTCAGGCGTCATGCCCATTGCGCCAAAGACCTGCATTGCACGGTCCGTAACCGTTGCATGCACCTGGGGCGCTACCACCTTGATCAGAGATATTTCGCGGAACGCCTTTTTCGCGCCCACCTGATCTATCTTCCAGGCCGCCTTCAGGGTCAACAGCCTGGCCTGTTCGATCTCTAACCGGGATTTCGCGATCCATTCGCGGATCACGCCTTGTTCCGAAAGTTGCTTGCCAAAGGTCTTACGTTCCTGGGCGCGTTCCACCATCAAGTTCAGTGCCATTTCCGCCGCCCCGATCGAGCGCATGCAATGATGAATACGCCCCGGCCCAAGCCGGGCCTGAGCCAGTGCAAAACCGCTGCCCTCTTCGCCCAGCAGATTGCCGACCGGGACGCGCACGTCCTTGAAAACCAGTTCAGCATGACCTTCGGGATCGTGCATGTTCAGGATCGTCGGATTGCGCACGATCTCCAAACCGGGCGTATTCTTTGGAACGATGATCATGCTTTGCTGTTTATGGCGATCGGCGTTTGGGTCGGTTTTGCCCATGACGATGAATAGTCTGGTGTTGGGGTGGCAAGCATTGGTGATAAACCACTTGCGGCCATTGATGACGTATTCATCACCCGCGCGCCGGATAGATGTCGTTATGTTGGTCGCGTCCGAACTCGCCACATCCGGCTCGGTCATGGCAAAGGCCGAGCGAATCTTGCCGTTCATCAGCGGCACCAACCACTCTTCGCGCTGCTCGGGCGTGGCGAACATATGCAGCAGTTCCATGTTTCCGGTATCCGGCGCGTTGCAGTTGAACACTTCAGACGACCAGCTCACCTGCCCCATCATTTCTGCCAGGGGCGCGTAATCAAGGTTTCTGAGCCGCGTACCGGGCTCATCATCCCGCAAGGAGGGCAGGAACATGTTCCAAAGCCCCTCGGCGCGGGCCAGCGACTTGAGGTCTTCCATGAACGAAACTGGGAAATTGCCGGCTTCTATTTCCTCTTTATGGTCGCGAATGCGCGGATAGATGTGCGCCTCCATAAAGGCTTTTAGCCGGTCGTGCATTTCTTCGGCGCGTGGCGATGGAGCAAAATCCATAGTGATCCTCTTCAGTGAGTTGCAGCGGCGACTTCGTCGAGCGCCATTTGCGCCAGAGGGGCCACTAGGTCCTTGAACGCCATCGCGTTCTCGTTCGATGCATTTCCCGCCAGCGCACGACTATAAACACCCTGAGCAATCGCAGCCATCCGGAAGAAGGAAAACGCCAGATAGAAGGTCCAGTTTTCAATTTCTGGCAGTTCACGCAGCGAACAATACCGGTCGATCATCTCAGCTTCGGAAGGGATATTCAAAGCAGCCCGATCCAGCCCCTGCAACCCCCGGATCAGACCGGTCGGCGGCAACCGGAGACAGACACAGAAATATCCTAGATCAGCCATCGGGTGGCCCAGCGTCGACAGCTCCCAATCCAGAACGGCAGTGATCTGCGGGGTATCCGAAGCGAAGATAAAATTGTCTATGCGAAAATCGCCGTGGATCAGACTGACCGAACCGTCACCATCAGGCAGATTACGGGCCAGCCAGCTCATAAGCCGCTCCATCTCGGGAAGGTTGTTGGTTTCCGCAGCGCGATACTGTTTGGTCCAGCGGCTATACTGGCGTTCGAAATAATTTCCCGGCTTCCCGAAATCAGACAGACCGATGGCACTTATGTCAACCGAATGCAGCGCAGCCAGAACGCGGATCATTTCGTCAAAAATCGGACGATGGTCCGCCACGTCCAATTCAGGGAGCGCCGGGTTCCAGAAGATCCGCCCCTCCTGGAAGCTCATGACATAGAACATGGAACCGATGACATCCGTGTCCTCACACAGCACGTAAGGTTTGGCAACCGGAACCGCAGTGCCATGAAGTGCCTTGAGAACACGATATTCCCGATCCACTGCATGGGCCGAAGGCAGCAGGTCACCGGGCGGCTTGCGGCGCAGCACGTATTTCGAGCCACCGGCCTTCAGCAGATAGGTTGGGTTCGACTGCCCGCCTGAAAACTTCTGATAGGACAAAGGACCGGCGAAACCTTCGATGTGGCGCCCCAAATATGTCGAAAGCCGCTCGATATCGAGTTCGAGGCCGGATGATGTCATGCACAAATCTCCGTTTTCCGCCGGGATGTCATACAGCTTACCGCCACCAATGACATTTGTGAAATTTACTTGCATGATCGTCAGCATAAATCTGGTGAATGACATGACGACCAAGCTCAATAGGATCGACCTGAATCTTTTTGTTGTTTTTGACGCCATCTATACCGAGCGGAATCTGACCCGCGTTGCCGAACGCCTGTCGATCACACAACCGGCCGTCAGCAACGCCCTGACCCGGTTGCGCAGGACACTGAACGACCCGCTTTTCGTGAAAACCGGCACGGGGATGCAACCCACAGCCCTGGCAGAGAGTATTTCGGACAGGATCTCAGCCGCTCTCCGCCAGTTGCAAGCCGCATCGGCGCAGGTTGAACGATTCGACCCGTTCACCAGCAGACGCCTGTTCCGGGTCAGTTTGGTCGACCTTCACAGCCTCATCATCCTGCCCGGGCTTTTGTCCGGATTTCAAGGCACGGCACCGCAGGTCGAACTCAGCCTCGTGCGCATTCCCCGCCGGGATACGCGCAAGGCGTTGCAGCAGGGCACGATCGACATCGCGTCGGACATTCCGATGCCGGACAGTTCGGATCTGATCAGCCGGACCATCATGAAGGACCGTTACGTCTGTGCCATGCGACCCGACCACCCGCTGGGTTCGGGCCCATTGACGCTGGAGCGTTATCTTCAGCTGACACATCTGCATGTTTCCTCACGACCTCAGGGGGCAAGTCCGGTCGACATCGTCCTGCGCAAACTGGGTGCGCGGCGCAAACTCGGGCTTCAGATGCAAAGCTATCTGAACATCCGGGACATTCTGCACAAGACAGATATGGTTGCTACGCTGACCGAACGCAGCGCGCGTGAAATGGGGCTGCGCATGTTGAGGTTGCCGGTTGAAGTGCCTCCGATCGAACTTCGCCTGTATCGGCATATCCGTTCTGACGGCGACGAAGCCGTACAATGGATGTTCGACCAAATCGCAGGTCGCACCGTCAGAGCGAACGATACGGAACAGCATCATAGGGTCGATCAGAATTGATACGGAACCCCGGGCAACATGTGACATCAGGATATCAGAGGCGCCAACCGTCAGGTCCTCGAAATCTCAAGGTCGGAAACATCACGTATTTATCTGACTTTCAGACTTCTTGGGTAACGCGTCATACGTCGCCTGAAGATAGGCAAAGCCATATTTTCGGTCAGGCTCCAGATGAGTCCCCTCTGCCCACTCGTTCCATGCGTTTATGAAAACGATTTTTTCGTCAGCACTGTATTTTTCCTGCGCGAGAACCTGACGACACAAATGTTCCGTCCAGCGCCTGTAGGCATCGATTGAAAACCGGCCCATAATCCGAGGAGCATCCTGATTGCGCGCGGTATTGTCCCAGGAAAGCGTGGAGGACCGAAACAACTTGTATTCAGGTTCCGGCTTTTGAAGCTCTGCCTCGACCACGGCTTGATAATCCAGAACGGCTCCCGTGAACCCTGGATTGTAGATCCCCATCTCATCCGTGATGTCGGTGCGCTTTACCTGATGCGGAGGGAACTCCATAGCAGCGTCGAAACCCAATTTCTCGGGATCGCCAATATCGAAAGTCTGGGCAGCGATGAGATACAGGTCCGACTCGCCCCAGCTCTGCGCCTCTTTTCGCCATGCTGCGGTTGTTTCTTCGATATTCGGTATGATGTTCGCACGGTAAACGATAAAAACAGGCTTCCCATCTATCCGAATATAGCGCGGATCATCAAAGTATTTACGTATATGGCGGAGAAGGTTCAGGGAATCCTCGATCGTATGGTTCTGCGCGATAAGAACGTCATGCGCCCGCCCGTCCCAGCGGCGCGTCCAGTTTTCATTTGCCCATGTCAGGCAAAAAGGCATGTCAACCTCCGGATTGCCCAACATTTGTTCGAGCGGGTGTTCCATCAGGGTCTTTCCGCCGAACCAATAGTAGTAATAGGAGAAGCCTCCTATCCCGTAAGATTTCGCGATCCGCGCCTGTTCGACCATGATCTCTGGCAACCGCAAGTCGTAGTAGCCCAGATGAATCGGACAGTGAGGCTGGTAATGGCCCTGGTAATTCGGAACGGCCTTTCCGACATTGGTCCATTCGGTAAAGCCTTTACCCCACCATTCATCATTCTCTTTAAATGGGTGAAATTGCGGCAGGTAATGCGCGATCGCCCGTACTGCGGGATCAGCTTTCGCAGGCGGGTCGAAAGGTTTGAACTCTTCGGCCTGACCAACGGCTTCAATTCCCTGCCTGTTTGATTGCCCCGGTTTGTCCCAACCCCGTTTGGGGTCTCTTTTCTTGGCTGAATTTCTGAACCGCCTTGCCGTACGTGGCGACAAAGGTGGGCTGAGTTTCGACGCCGCGGTCAGCAAATAGTAAAGCAGGGTATCTTTGACGGACATGCAGTTTCTCGTACTAAGGTGCGTCGTGCCGACTATGACAAAGAAAACCTTTTTTTCTACGCAAAGCACGAGACAGAGTTGCATGACAAGTACTTGGAACTTTCATGCAACTCAATCCAGCGTGGTTTTCTATTTTGTGCGGGCCGCGGACAGCCATTGCTTCAGCAACCGACCGCTGACCGTATCGCGCAAAAGACGGAAAGCCCGTTTGGCCAATGATTTATTGGCACCATATGGAACGGGTTGCGCGTGACCTTGGGTGGCTTCGCCACGGCGCGAGATCTCGGGCACACCCACATGCGTCCAGTCGGTCAGCTTTGACCCCTGTAGAGCGGCTTTAGTCGCGTGTAAAAACGCGTGCCCATACTCCCGATCCGGTTCAAGATGACATCCTTCCGCCCATTCATTCCATGCATTCACGAAAACGAAACGTTCCTGGTCAGGGAAATCCTGAGCGGTTTTGCGCAAGGCTTGCGAGAGCCAATATTCATAGTTCTGCGGCGTTCCGTTCAAAACAATCATGGCATTTTCTTTCCGCCGGGCAGTGTTGTCCCAGGACGGAAAAACCGATCGATGAACGTTGTTTTCCGGTCCATAGTTGTGACCCAGGTACTGTTCTGCGATCGCGGAAAAGTCGACGCAATGGCCTTGGAAATCGTCGAACAAATCCACCTCTGGCGAGAGGTTGGGCACGTTGATGCTGTGGGGCGGGAATTCCACACCGGAATCAAACCCGTATGACGCGTAGTCCCAGTTACGGTGCGTAAGTGCACAGGCCAGATGTATTTTGGGGATGCCAACAGACGCGCAATAGTCTCGCCAGACCTGAACGGTTTTGCGCGAGTTCTTCAGATGTTGTGGACGATACACAATCAGGAACGGAGCGCCATCTACTGTTATGTAACGAGGGTCACGAAAAAAAGGCTCGATCGACTTAATGAATTCCAGATCGTCTTCGGGCTTGTACTTCTGCTCAATGAGGATCTCGTGTTCAGCCGCATCCCAGCGGCGCGTCCAGTTCTCATTCGCCCAGCAAAGACAAAACGGCATATCGCTTTCAGGATCCGCAAGCATTTCGTCGACGGGACGTTCGAGCAGTCGCTTTCCGGAAAACCAATAGTAATGGTAGCAGAATCCATCAATTCCGCTGGCTTTGGCCATTTCAATCTGCTCAAGCCGCGTTTCACGGACCCGCAAGTCATAAAACCCCAGATCTGTAGGAAGATGAGTTTGATAGTGCCCGGTGAAAAGTGGCTTGGCTTTTGCGACATTTGTCCACTCGGTGAAGCCCTTGCCCCACCACTCATCGTTTTCCGGGATCGGATGGAACTGAGGTAGGTAGAAGGCAATAGTCCTGATACTGCCAAATTCACGATTGGCGATGCTCGTGGACATTACTTCTTCAACCCCAACATCCGCGCGAGCGATTTTTTTTTCTTCTTGGCCAGTGGGCCAGGATCAACGCGCGAACCTGTGCCTGAGTTTACGGGACCGATCGTTGATTGCAGGTCAACGTCCTCGGACAGAGGCAAACCAGCCATCATGTTGGTCCAATGCTGCCTGGTTTCTTCATCGGGTTGTTCGACGGGTAAACCCATCAGGTAGATATCATTTACCGCGCGTTCTTTCGGGACCGATCTGCTCACGACTTGGAACACATGAGAATAGCGATTGCGCTGCAATGCAGCCTGAACATCCTGAGGCAAACGACTCCACCGGTGGCAAAACTCCGTCATCTCTGGCGAACGAACCACAAACTCGGCTTGTTCAATGCTCATACCCTCCGAAGACAGCAGGTGCTGAACATTTTTGATGCCGAAAAACCGGACATGGGTTCGATCCAACAGACCCCAGTCACGATACTCGAAATCTTCATCGACAAGACAACCAGCAATCGCTGCATGGCCAACATGCGGCAGGGAAAGAATCACCGACCCCGTGTCGTTCAAAAGCGATTTCATGCCTGAAAGAACGCTCCACGGGTCGTAAACGTGTTCCAGAACGTCTGCTGCGATCACGTAATCGAAAACCCCGTCTTTTTCGCGAACGATGTCACTCCATGAATCATCGTTGAGATCCATCGGGTACACCGAACGGGCAAACGGCTTTAGCTTCTCGATCGCCGAAGGGTCGATCTCAAGCGCCACAACATCACATTCCAACGTGCCGGAAAGATGGCGCGTGATTGAACCAGGCCCGGCCCCGATCTCAAGCACCTTGGACCCGGGCTTTACCATGCGCAGCACACGTGCAGGTGCTACATCACTATTCATATCAATGTCGTATTCGTAAGTGTGTCTATCGCTCACTGCAATTCTTCCGTGATGCTTATTTCGTGCTTCAATTCGGCTGCTATATAGTTTGGTCTGGTTCTGCAATCCCCAATACCAAACCGATACATGAGGCTTCAGATGTTATACCCAGATAATACTCAGTTTCGGCGATTACTGTTGCACAAAACTTCCCCGGCAGCAATGACCCCTCGCCTGGGGCCATTGACAACGAAGATTCTCCGCAACCACTTTCAAAGTAACGCTTTTAGGCTGAATTGTGGTTCGAAACCCGTTCACCTCGGAGAGTCGGCATACGCGTGACTGTCGAGACGTATTTCGTGGTTTCCTGCCGCATTCCATCAGAGGCATGCTTGAAATAATTGCATAGTTTCCGCAGCTTACCGATATCGCGGAAGGTTGCGGTTTAGGCAGTATGATGTCTGTCAGATGCGCGCTTGGTACAGAGCGCGCACCCTTGCGTCTGCAACCATTTGCAACACTTACGGTGCACCGCATGCGCATTACTCTGGCAAATGGATTGCACCGGGATTCCTATATCGCTTTCAAGGCGTGCTGCTACTTCTTGGTTTCAAACTGACGACAGGCAACAATCTGCTCACTCACCTCATTTGTCGGAAATCGGAAAACCACAAAGACGTTCATCGCACTGCTCAGAGCAAAAAGCCCAGCACTTCCCAACGTGTTTTCGCCAACCTGCCACCCTCGTTGATCGGTTTTATGTCCTGGCTTCACCGGTTCAAACCGCTTCAAATACTTCACAGATTGTTGTCGCTGAGCGGACAGGGCCACAGAGTGCACTCTTCAGCCCAGACCTGTCACACTGGAACCGGGGTTGACCCTAACTGTGTTTGAGAGGAAGTAACAATCAGGTCCATTCCACAGATACGGCAGGCAGGATTGTCACAGATTACGATCATAAGCGTTTGCTACAACAGCACCGGGGTCCTGCCAGAGATGCTGAGTTCGATCCCCGAAGGCGTGCCCACGATTCTAGTCGACAATGGGTCGGATGATATTGAAACGGTGCGGTTATTGGCAAAGGCACACGACGCAACTCTGGTCGAAAGCCCTGAAAACATTGGATTTGGCCGCGCCTGCAACCTTGGTGCCGCCAAAGCAACCTCGGACCTGCTTTTGTTTCTGAACCCGGATTCTCATTTGTTGCCCGGAGCGTTAGACGCTCTGCAAGAGGGGGCCGACAATCATCCGGATGCGTCAGCATTCAATCCTGCTATTCTCGACCGGAAGGGGGCACCTCGTTTCAGGCGCTACAGTGTGATCATTCCCCGAAATGAGACCCTGCCCAGGAAAACAGCCAATTCCGACTTTGAATTGCCGGTCCTCGTCGGCGCCGCGTTTCTGGTCCGCCACGAAGCATTCGAAGCGGTTGGCGGGTTTGACCCCGAAATCTTTCTGTATCATGAAGACGATGACCTGAGCCTGCGGCTCAAGGCTGTCTGCGGTCCACTGTACTATATTCACAACGCTCAGATGCGCCATGCCAGAGGCAAGTCTTCTCCAGGAAGCCCAGCCATCGCTGGCCTGAAAGGCTGGTATATGGGGCAATCGAGAGTTTATGTCGCCCGCAAACATGAAGTCCCGATGGCTTTTGGTCGAGCCCTGGCATCGGCGCTTCTGCAAATGCTGTCACCGGTTGTGTTATTCTCAGCGAGAAAACGCGCCAAACAATGGGCCTTCTTGCGCGGCGTTTGGCATGGTCGGAATGCCCGACCAGCCCCGTTCAGACCTTGATCACAAAGCGTGAAGCAGTTTGCGGCCCAAGCAAAATCCAGCCTGAACACGTAACCATGAGACAGTTCCCGGCCTAGCTCAAAAGCCCCTTAAGATAGGTGCCGTACGTGGACTTGGCGAACAGGCGCGCGCGCGTATCAAGAGCCTCGTCGTCGATCCAGCCATTCGCCCAGGCAATTTCATCCAGGCTGCCGGTCTGCATACCCTGACGTTCCGTGATCGTGCGCACGAAGTTTCCCGCATCCAGCAAAGACCCGTGTGTGCCGGTATCCAGCCAGGCAAAACCGCGCCCCATGGTCTGCACATCCAGCAAACCTTCGTCCAGATACATCTCCAACAGCGACGTGATTTCCAGCTCGCCGCGATCTGACGGTTTGACCTCAAGAGCGCGGGCCGGAGCATCGCCATCCAGAAAATAAAGACCCGTCACCGCGTAGTTCGACGGAGGTACCTTTGGTTTTTCGACGATCGCGCGGGCTTTGTTTCCTTCGAAATCCACAACGCCGTAGCGTTCGGGATCAGCGACCCGATACGCAAAAACCGTACCGCCGCGCTCCAGTTGATCCGCCTCGAGCAGCAGGTCCGGAAGGCCATGTCCGAAGAAAATGTTATCACCCAGAATCAACGCAGACGGGGCACCATCCAGAAAATCCTCGGCCAGTGTATAAGCCTGCGCCAGACCATCAGGAGACGGTTGCACAATCCAGGTCAAGGACAACCCGTATTGACTGCCATCCCCCAACAGGCGCTGAAACTGATCCTGATCCTGAGGGGTGGTGATGATCGCGATTTCGCGGATCTGCGACAGCATCAAAACACTCAGAGGGTAAAAGATCATCGGCTTGTCGTAGATCGGCAGCAACTGCTTCGATATCGCCATGGTAATCGGGTAAAGCCGGGTTCCGGACCCACCGGCAAGAATAATGCCTTTGCGCTGCATAATCTGTCCTTTCAAGGTTCAGCTGGTCGCTGACTTCAACTCGCTCAATATCTCGGCCAGTCCAGCTTTCCAGTCGGGCCTGTGAATTCCGAACACATTTTCAAGCCGCGAACAGTCCATACGTGAGTTCAGCGGCCTGGGCGCAGGCGTTGGGTACGCTTCGGTTGGAATATCTTCGATCTGAACCGACAAGCCGGATTGAGAAACAATTTCACGGGCGAAATCCGCCCAGCTGGCATCGGGTGCACCGGAATAGTGGAACACGCCGCCTTTGGCTTCGGGGCCGGCCTTGGCCATTTCAAGCAAGGTGTCGGCAATGTCGGCAGCAGGTGTTGGCCCACCGATCTGATCTGCGACAATGGTCAGCTTGTCACGGTTCTCTGCCAGTCGGATAATGGTCTTTACAAAGTTTTTTCCGTGGGCCGAAAAAACCCAGCTTGTGCGCAAAATGGCGTGCTGTCCACCAGCCGCTGCAATCTGGCGTTCGCCGTCCAGTTTGGTTTGACCATAGGCTCCCAACGGCCCGGTCGGATTATCGGTGCTCCAGGGGGTCGTTCCAGAACCGTCAAAAACGTAGTCTGTGGAAATATGCAGAAAGGGCAGGTCTCGGGCCGCGGCGGCACGCGCCATTGCTCCGGGTGAATCTCCGTTGATCCGCTTCGCCAGCTCTCTTTCTTCTTCGGCCTGGTCTACGGAAGTATAGGCTGCTGCATTGATGATCACGTCCGCATCCGTGTTCCGGATGGCTTCTGCACATTGCGTCGGATCCGACAAATCCGCCGCGGCGCGATCCAGGGATTCAACCAAGACATCATGTGCCTGCCCGCGACGTCGCAACTCGGTCGCCACCTGCCCCCCGCGGCCGAATACCAGCGCCTTCATTTGGCAACACCCAGTCGCTCACCCACACCGCTGCGGGCCTGCAGGGCGTTTAACCACGCGCTGTTGTCCAGATACCACTGGACTGTCTGTTCCAGACCAGTTTCAGGCGTATAGGAAGGGCGCCAGTTCAGTTCCGTGCGAATCCGGGTCGGGTCAATGGCATAGCGCTGATCGTGACCGGGGCGATCAGCGACGAACGTGATCAAATCCGCATAGGGAGTTTCACCCGGCTTGAGGCGATCCAGAATTGCGCATAGCATTCTGACAAGATCAAGATTGGTCATCTCATTCTCGCCACCGATGTTGTAGCTGCGGCCCAGTTCGCCCTTTTCGAGAACCAGCAACAGGGCTTCGGCATGGTCGTCGACGTGCAGCCAGTCGCGAATATTGTCACCTTTCCCGTAAATCGGGATCGGTTTGCCTGCCAGCGCGCTGAGGATGACCACGGGGATCAGCTTTTCCGGGAACTGGTAAGGGCCGTAATTATTGGAGCAATTGGTAAGAACCACTGGCAGGCCGTATGTTTCACGCCACGCCCGCACGAGATGATCCGATCCCGCTTTCGAGGCCGAATAAGGTGAGTTCGGCTGGTATGGGCTGTCTTCGGTGAAAAACCCAGTTTCACCCAAGGATCCAAAGACTTCATCGGTTGAAATATGATGAAACCGGAAATGCTCGGGTCGGCCTGCACCCACCCAATAGGTGCGTGCGGCTTCCAACAATACATAAGTACCGGTCAGGTTCGTGTCGATGAACGCTGCCGGGCCATCGATCGAACGGTCAACATGGCTTTCAGCGGCCAGATGCATGATCGCGTCGGGCTGGTGCGTGTTCAGAATTGCCGACATCGCGGCCGCATCCCGGATATCCGCATGTTCAAAAACGTATTCCGGCACATCTGCGACAGCGGCAACATTGTCCAGACAGGCCGCGTAGGTCAGGGCATCGACATTGACGACCGAATGCCCATCGGCAATCGCGCGACGGATAACGGCAGAGCCGATAAAGCCCGCCCCGCCCGTAACCAGAATTTTCATTGTGTGCCCTCGAATACGAAAGGTGATTCAATTTCGCGCAGAAGTGGTGCGATCCGATCTTTCTCGGACAGCTGGGGTTCTGAATTGTTCTGTGGCCATTTAATGCCGATATCGGGATCGTCCCAACAAACCGCACCTTCAGTTTCCGGCGCGTAGGTATCAGAACACTTGTAGACGATCTCGGTCTCCGGCTCCAACGTCACAAACCCATGCGCGAATCCCACCGGAACCAACAGCATCCGCCCATTCTCGAAACTCAGTTCTTCACCGACCCAGTGACCATAGGTGGGCGAGCCTTTGCGGATATCGACCGCGACATCAAACAGCCGCCCACGACCGCAGCGCACCAGTTTAGCCTGCGCCTTTGGCGGAGCTTGAAAATGCAGTCCGCGTACCGTGTTCACCGTGCTCGAAAGGGAATGATTGTCCTGAACGAATTGCGTATGAATCCCTTGTGCCGCAAAGCCGTCGGCATTGTAGGTTTCCTCAAAGAACCCGCGATGATCGCCAAAACGCTTCGGGGTAATCAGTTTCACTTCCGGAATGGAAAGCGCCAATATTTCCATTGTTACTAGTTTTCATCTCTGTGTTGAAGTCTCGGCCTGCTATGTCACATTTGCTCCACCGACGCCAAGACCTATGTTGTCCGATCAGCAATTTGAGCGGCTTATCGGTTCTAAAGGTCAGGCGATTATCACAGGCAAATTGCGATTCTGGTAGAATCCATTGAAAATACTGGGCCATCTCCACATGAAAACACAGGGATGGAACAGATAAGGAAGCCGCAGGCGCGACAACGCTTGGGCCGAAACCAAAAGCACCACGATGTGGTATGGCATTCGAGCGCTGAGCCTGGGACGTGTCAATTTGGCCGTAAAAGCCAGCCAGTGCCATCCTGTTTATAGAGTTACAAACCTTGCTTCACCCGAGACGTCACTCGACGTTCAGGTCGCTTCGAGATTACCCAATAAGATAGACGTCATGTCCGCGGTGATAACCCCATCCAAGGCCACAGCATCGATACCCGTTTGATAGGCTACATCATCCTTGGTTATTCCGGAAAGGTCCGCGTTTTCATCCAGAAATACCCATTCAGGGTCATGGGCCGTGGGCTGTCCGACGGCGGCTTGCAAAATTGCAAGAGCATCCAGGGCGTTCACGGTGCCATCCCTGTTGACGTCTGCGGCTATCAGGTTTTCCGCGGTCGCTGGACCCCATGTCGGATCAAGACCAACCGAGATACGCAACACTTGCAAAGCGTCCAGCGCGTCAATCTTCCCGCTTGCCGTGGAATAGTGTTTGGTGATGTCAAGCACTCCGGGAAAGGTGCCATCCGGCAATTCCAGGTCAAACCGCCCCTGATCACCTGCGGTAGCGGATACCGTACCCCCGCCGTCTGGCGTGAACCGGATTTCCGCGTCCGTCAGCCCCGGATTTGCGGCCTCGCTGTCCACCGTAATCTGCCCGACCAATCCATCAGAGCTGCCCGGTGTCTGCCCGCCCAAGTCCCCGAAATCTACCGGGATGTGATCCGGTCCGGCGAAGCCTGCGCCAAAGATATCCGTGCTTGTCAAAGCGCCGCCCGAGGCGGATTGGACCTGCACGGTCTCGCCACGATATTCGATCTGAGCCCCGTTTGCCGTGCTGGTAAAGGTCAGTTGCTGAGGCGACCGCAACAGAAGGTAGTCGAACATATCCAGTCGATCCAGGCCCGCCTGAAAATCGGTTATTGTGGTCAGACCACTACCGGACTGCATCACGAAGATGTCGGCCCCTGCACCACCCGACATCGTCGTCGCACCCTTCCCCGCGATGAGAATGTCGTCTCCGGCGCCTCCCAGTAGGGTCGTGTCCAGAATACTGCCGCTCAGGATATCGTCCGACGCACTCCCGTTCACCGTACCGAACCCTTTTCTTACCGCACCCAGATCATCAACCGGAACAGTCAGGACAGTCACTCCGGCATCCTGTTGCGATGTTACGAAAATTTGCAACTCATCACCCACATGCGCAACGCTGATCGATTCGACATTCTGCAACCCACTCGCCACCGTGTCCGCGAAACTGTCCAGATGAACCAGTTGACCTTCGAGTGTCAGAGTGAACAGAGACAGGCCATCATCGCTGCCGCCTGCAACCACAAAGACCCGCCCGTTCACGTCTATGACCGCCAGATCCTGAACCGATTCAAACCGCGTATGAAGCGTATCAAGCACATGGTCCGTCGCCTTCAAACTTCCATCGCTGTTCAATTGAAGAACACTGAGAGAGTTGCTGCCGGACCCCGCCACCACAACCCAGGATTTACCGTATGCCTCTACGGTCTCGACATCCGTTGGGGTTGAAACACCAAGGGTTCCGAGTACCGAATCATTGTTGATCTCGGTTAGCGTGCCGGTGCCGGAGTCGATGCGGTACGTCGCGACAGAGTTTGTTGCCGCGTCACTTGAGATCAGAAAATGTTCCGAACCCGACCGCAATGTCTGCATGGCATCCGCTGTGCCGGCAATCAAACCCGCAAGACTGAGCGTCCCGTTCGCGTTCACATGATAGGTTCCGATATTGTCGGTATCCTCATGCGCCATCGCAAGGACATCCGAAGACCCAAGTGAAAACTGTACGATGGCCGAGATATCTCCGCCTCCGTTGAGCGTTCCTGTTTCTTTCAGGCTACCGATCGTTCCGTCCGCGTTCACGTTATACCCGACCAGGCCCGCGGCAGTGTTGATATCGAGCGCAATCTGCTCGGTTCCCGCCAGCGTTATCGGCGTGGCACTGCGCCCCACCTGGAAGGTGATCGAACCGCTGTAATATTCTGTGTCAACCAGCTGCGGCAGGGCACCTTCGGCCAACCGCCAGACTGCGACGCCGCCACCCGGACCGGTCACCGTGTAGAGATACGTATTCCCGTTAAGCGTTTTTAAAGCCGTATCGCCGATACCTGAATCGAGCGCCGTGCTCCCCGTTGCCACTACACTTTCGAACTGAAGCATCACAGCCATCACCTCACACGCCACCCCTGGCAGTTACGGCAAGATGACCAGATGAGCAGACCGAAACCAAAGCAGAATTGTGGTGAAAACGAGAAGTTCGGTTTCAGTTTAACTCAATTTTTTCAGGTCCGATCGCAACGGCAACAAATGGGAAAGACAGATGAGCAAAACGCCAAACAGCACATCCTTTCCTGTTGCGATGATCGCGGACACCACATGCGAGGGCAAGATGACCATAGCACCTGAGGCCAACAATCGTCCGGCGGCTGACTCAACGGACGGAGATCGCAAATCTCAAGTTCAACAATGGATCAATGGAAAGCTTGGTCGTTGGGCGGGTCGAGGCGCGGCTGGCGGCCTTATGTCCACATTGATGGCTTTGCCCGCGTTGTCGCAAGCAACCGTCGAGGAGCTGTACGCCTTCCAGTTCGCAGAAACAATTCCGGGTGTGCGATCCGCCAAACTGCTGAAAAACAGCGATGTTCTTCTGAAAATGGCTGACGGTCGGACGATGATCGTGGCGGCGGAAAACGTACAGGTTTTGGACAGCGGCGCAATCATGATCGCAGAAGAGGCGGTTGCCGAAATCGCCCAGTTCAGCGCAGCTGAAGCCGGAGCGACAGCTGGTGGAATCAGCGGTGCAGGGGCTGCACTGGGTGGCCTTGGTCTGGCCGGTGCGGCTGCCGCCGCAGGCGGAGGTGGCGGTGGCGGCGATTCCTCTAAACCCGTCGCGTCAGAGCCTGAACCCCAACCCCAACCAGAACCGAGCTACACCAGCCTGAACCTGGCCGAACTTCAGGCAACGGCATTGAACAGCGCCATTACCAATGCCACCGCTCCTGAAGGAGCATCGACGGTTGAGGTCACGATAGGTTCGCTTGTTAAAAGCGTAACGCCCAACGATGACGGCAGTTGGAGCGTTTCTCTCACTGCTGCCGAAGCAAATGCGCTGCCGCAAGGCGTCTCTACGGTGACAGTCAGACATCTGGACGATTCAGGCACGGAACTGTCAAGCGAATCCGTTCAGTTCGATATTGATACAATTCCACCAACCCTGTCGATCACCGGGTTTTCCGATGGCGTTGTTTTGAATTCGATCGAACAGGCAACAGATCTGACAGTCACCGGAACGACCGATGCGGAAGACGGGCAGACCGTTACCGTCTCAATGAATGGGCAAGACTATTCGGGCACAGTATCCAACGGACAATGGAGCGTTACTGTCCCGGCGGCAGACCTCTCGGAACTACCTGACGGCTCGACGATTGCCGTTACCGCTGATGTTGCCGACGCGACGGGAAACTCCGCACCACAGGCTAGCGGAAGCTTTGATACTGATTTTACTGCACCAACTGTTTCTCTGGATCCCGTGGCTGGCGGCTCGATAGAACTGATCGACGTAGCCGGCGACCTGGCCTTGACCGGTTCCACCACGGCAGAGGACGGTCAGACCATCATCGTTACGTTCAACGGACAAGTGCATACAGGCACCGCTTCTGGCGGAAGCTGGAGTGTAACGATCCCCAATTCCGATCTGGGCAGTCTTTCCACCGGAGTGCCCGCATCGATTCTGGTTGCCGTCGAAGATGTGTCGGGCAATCCGGCAGTGCCGCTTCTTGTATCGGTTCCCGTGGACCTGACCGGCCCTTCCATTTCGATATCACCGCTTCCTGTTGGTTCCGTACTGAACGCAACCGAAGCCGGATCCGACTTGACCATCAGCGGGCTGACGTCAAATGTTGAGGATGGTCAGCAAGTTACCGTAACCCTCGATGGTCAAACATATTCCGAAACAGTATCCGGCGGGGCCTGGAACGTGACTGTGCCAACTGGGGATCTGGCGTCTCTGCCGGATGGGGGCAACTTCTCTGTTACAGCGGATGTCGACGACGCCAGCGGCGTGACGGCACCGCAGGCTGAAGTGACACTTTCCAAGGATGTGACCGCGCCGACACTCAGCATCGACAGTTTCTCGGACGGAGCTGTCATGAACGCATCCGAGCGGACTACAGATCTTTCCATCTCGGGAAGCACGACAGCAGAAGACGGTCAAATCGTAACTGTCAGCTTGAACGGGCAGTCCTATACTGCAACGGTTTCTGGAGGCAGCTGGAGCGCGACTGTACCTGCTTCGGATCTGACAGGTCTTTCTGACGCGGCGTCCATCACTGTAACAGCGGATGTCTCGGACGCTGCCGGGAATCCAGCTCCACAAGCCAACAACAGCTTTACCACCGATTTCACGCCACCGACGATTGGAATTTCAACCGTATCCGACGGGGCTGTCATGAACGCCGTTGAACAAGGAACCGACCTGACAGTGTCAGGAACTTCCGATGCGCCGGACGGAACAGTTGTTACCGTCGAGATCACGCGCACTGACGGCACTACGGACGTTACCGGAACGGCAACGGTAACCGGGGGCATCTGGACCTATACGGCAACCGTGACAGATTTGTCTGCCCTGCAAGACAACGAGACTTACAATATCAATGCGTCGATCTCGGACGCAGCGGGAAACAACAATCAAACCACAACAAGCTTTTCCACTGACTTCACAGCACCTTCAATAACCATAAACAGTCTGCCTGTGGGTGCCGTGTTGGACGTGACCGAGAGGGGCGTGGATCTTGCAATCTCGGGCACAACCACGGGTGAAGATGGCCAGACCGTTTCGGTTACATTCGGTGGGCAAACCTATACAGGCGTTGCATCAAATGGGTCTTGGGCAGTTACCATTCCCACCAGTGATCTTGGACTGCTCTCTGACGGAACGACCTATTCCATTTCCGCCACTGTTGACGATCTTGCCGGAAACAGCTCCGCAGCCGCGAACAGCTCACTCTCCACAGACTTTCGCCCCTTGTTGACGTTGAACGATATCGGGGTCAACAATTCGATTGCTCTGGACGATGCTCAAACCTCCGGTATTACCCTCAGCGGTTCATCCGCCGGACTGACAAACGGCCAGTCGGTGGATGTCACATTGAACGGAACTTCGGTCGGATCAGCAACGGTGACCGCAGACGGATCCTGGACATTGTCTGTCGCAGCGTCTGACTTTTCGGCTGTAGAGGCAGGTGAAGACCTTGTTTTTTCGGCGCAGGCGACAGTTGCGGGTGGGCCAGATCCACTGCCAGTCTCCGAGCAAGCCGTTGCGCACGAACCCGCCGCTTACGTGATCTCTGAAGTCGGGCGCACAGGATCTACGGTGACGTTCGCAATCTACGCCGAAGCCGAACGCGATATCTCCAGCGGTTTGGCTTTGACGGCAGAACTCGAATTTGACTCTTCAGTTGCCACATTCAACAGCGCGTCGGTTTCGCAAAACAACGCCTTCGATTTGTTTTTGGCCAGCCCGGGCGCCGGGGACACGGTGAATTTAGCCGGCGCCGCGACAACCTTTACAGATCTCTCTCAACCGCTTGTCACCTTCACGATGACAATCCAGGACGTCAGCCAGCCTATTGAGCTGACAATCAAAACGTCTGATGGCGGACCATCGACAGTTCACTTTGGCACCAATAGTGATGACACACTCGTCGCCGCGAATACGGACACCATCACTCGCGGCGGTGATGGCGACGATACCATTGATGTTTCTGCGGCAGGGCGAGACATCGTCGTCTTCGAAGCAGACCCGGCCAGCAATGGTACAGACACAGTGACTGGCTTCACGATTGGCCCGGCTTCGGATATATCCGACGCACTGATGTTCCACGGGCTGGACACCAATACGCTTCGCGGTGATGGCACCGGATTCGAATTGCTTTCCGCTGGCGACACGTTGGGCACAAACACCGGATTTGTCGGTCTTGACACAGTACTCACCGACCTCAACCGCAGCACAATCGAAGCTGCTGTCGAGAGTTTCGCCGGAGCCATGGCAGGCGATGAGCTTTACGTGATGGCAACCGACGGAACAAACAGTGTTCTGGTCAAGGTAGATTTCCAGGCGCCGGAAGATGCCAGCGTTGAAACCGTGGCCACGTTCCAAGACCTGAGCGATCTGAGCGGCCTGACCGCAGATAATATCCTGCACACCGACCCAACTGGGGCAACGGCTTAACCCGACCCGGCGTACGAACGAGCGGAATTCAACATCAAGAGGTGGTTATGGCACAGAATGGCTTAACTCCAGTCAGTATTCGACGACATGGTCATCGGTTCTGGAAGAGGTTTACCTCATTCGATTTCGCACGAAATATGGTAGATTGCCCCGTTGTTGAAGCCGAAATTCTTCAGGCCGCAGCCACTTTTCCAATCATTTTTCGGAAATCTGAATACGGGTATTACCCAATGGCTGTTTTGTCCATGCAACCAGACCCGCCTACACCATTTGTATCGGCGCAGGGCAATTGGCTTGCGACTTACGTCCCATCCGCTTTGCGCTGCGCTCCGTTCCGGCCCCAACTGATTGAACCGGACGGTGACGGCAGCGACGAGTTGCTTGTCGACGAAACGTCTGGGCTCATCACTGACAATCCGGATGACGAAGTATTCTTCGACAAATCAGGGCAACTTTCGCCGGAACTGAAAAAAGTCGCAGCTTTCCTTCGCGCCCTGAAAGAGTCGATGAGATACACAACTCATCTATGTCGTGTTCTTGCTGACATGGGATTGTTTAGTCCGCTTACCTCCTTCCAGGGGGTTGAGGTCCCATGCGGGCATTATGGCGTCAAGCAGAACACTCTGGAGAAAATTCCCCGGGCGCACTTGTCACTGCTTACGTCGAATGGGGGCTTGCGACTGATTCACGCTCATCAGATTTCGCTGACCCATTGTATTTGGCTGGCACATGCTCATGCCCGCGCGCATCGAGTAACTGATGGTTCTCTGACACAAAAGACCACCGGTGTTTCAGGGTTTTTGGACGCGTTGGTTGCGGCGCAACAGAAAGAAGAAGCCATGGACCGTTGCAGGCAGGAGGGTCTCCATGCGTTCCAGTAAGGCAATGCTATCTTGGGTTGCGTTCGCTGTGTTTGCGATACTGCTGTCCGCCTGCACACCCCCTCCTGATTTGTCTTCTGTGGCAGTATCCTTTGCACCCGGGACCACCGGTGCCGGTGCAACAAAGCCATCCGCAAAACTTAGTCAAAGCGCGTTCGGGCAACGCGTGCGCCAGGCGGTAGAGACAAGCCCGACACTGGCACAAAGCGATACCAGAATGGATGTCGCATCAGCCAATCGAGATGCAGCTGAAGGCGCATTTCTTCCGCAGATATCGTTGGGGATAAATGCGCGGTCTGAACGGGTTGAATCGGATATTGCAGATGTTTCACCTTATCTGAGAATCTCGCAATTGGTTTATGACGGTGGGGCCGCATCAGGGGATCTGACGGCAGCGC
Organism: Ruegeria sp. CDSA141; assembly: GCF_059612005.1. NCBI lineage: Bacteria > Pseudomonadati > Pseudomonadota > Alphaproteobacteria > Rhodobacterales > Roseobacteraceae > Ruegeria > Ruegeria sp. CDSA141. Next base: position 179,086 of record NZ_JBXWPT010000006.1, on the reverse strand, counting down.
GAGCACGCGTTATGGAAAGCCGGGGTGATCAGATTCAAACGGCATCGGCCACGGCGCTGGCGGCCGTTGAGACCTATGTACTTGTCCTTGATCAAAGGAAGATACTCCGTATCGCAGCCGACAATGTCTCGGTCCATGAAGAACTGGTACGTCAAATTTCAGACCGTACAGCGGGTGGGGCGGGTTCAAATGCAGATGTTCTGACCGCTCAGTCCAGAATGGCAGATGCGCGAACAAGACTGGCGGATGCACGAGCACGAACTGATCGGGCCGAAGCGCGATTCCGCGAAGTGTTCGGGACTTTTCCCGGCTTATTACCCCCACCCGTGCCCGCTCCTCCGCTGAATAGCAGTGACGCCCAGATTGTGATGAACAGCCCTCAGATACGCAGGGCTGACGCTGGCTTGCTGGCGGCCAAAGCCGAGTGGTCAGCAGCTCAGGCTCGGCGTAAACCGAACGTTCGGGTCGCAGCATTTGCCAACCAGGATGACACTCGGGATGCAAATTTTGGCGTGGATCTTTCATTCAACTACGAGTTGGATAGTACTGGTCAACGCCGTGCCGCCATCGCAGCAGCTGAAGCGGAAGTGAAAGAAGCGGAATTTGCACGAGAGCAATTGGTTCGCGAAATCATGCGGGAACTGGGCTTTATTCGATCCGATCAAAAAGCAGGAGCGGAAAGACTGCGTGCGGCCCGTATTGCGGCGACCGCCAATGCCGACAGTGTAACAGCATCCCGCGCGCAGTTCTCAATTGGGCGTCGCAGCCTGATAGAAATCCTGGACGCTCAGCGCGATTACGTAAATGCGCAAGAACGCCTGATCCTGGCCGAGCAGAGCTTTTTTCTGACCAACTACGCAGCTCTGAGCCTCACCGGAGACATTTTGGATCTGCTCGGCATATCGCCCGGCAATTGGAGCGAGGAGAAATGAGCACGTTGAAATCAATGCAAGACCGCCCTCGTTTAACAAGCTTCGAAGCCTGCCTTCTGAATATTGCCGCTACACTTGAACGCCCCCTGACCCTCGCAACAATACAGGCGGCACAGACAGGCGCAGACGGGGATCTGACAATTCGTGACATCGTCGCCGTAGCGCAAAACACTGGTTTACAGGCGGGATATGGCGAGCGGCACATTACGAAATTTGACGAGACGTTGGCTCCAGCCTTGTTGCTGATGGTCGAAAACAAGGCTGTTGTGTATCATGGCCGGGCAAAAAACGGGGCCTTGCTGGTCTTTGACCCGGATCTTGGTGAAGGAATCGGTGAACTCTCGGAAGAACAGTTGACTGAAACCTACACCGGTTACGCAGTCTTGTTCCGCCGAAATCATACAGATGAATTGGACGCTGGTAACGCGCCTTACCGCGGTCATTGGTTTTGCGCGGCACTATCCGCCAATCGATGGACTTACATTCAGGTCGCGCTCGCTGCGGCGCTGGCAAACCTTCTCGGCTTATCGACGTCAATTTTCATTATGGTCGTCTATGACCGTGTGTTGCCCAATGAGGCAACCGAATCGCTCATTGCCTTGACGGCAGGCGTGGCTCTGGCGCTTCTTTTTGACTTCGCGCTAAAATTGCTGCGGGCAGCGTTTATCGACAAGGCCGGGCAAAAAGCCGACTTGCTCATGGGTCGGCGAATTTTCGACCAAGTTCTGAATATCCAGATGAAGTCGCGCTCGGGTTCTACTGGCGCTATGACCAGTACCATTCGTGAGTTCGAGACCATGCGCGAGTTCTTCACGTCCGCAACGCTTGTTGCTGTCGTTGATCTGCCGTTCATCGGGTTGTTCATATTTGTGATTTATCTGGTCGGCGGGCAACTGGCATTGGTCCCGGCTCTGGCAGTGCCTGTGGTTCTGCTGACGGGTTTGGCGGTGCAGCCGATCCTGTCTCGCATGGCGGAAAAAAACCTGGCTGACGGGCAATCTAAACAATCAGTACTCGTGGAAGCTGTCTCGGGTCTCGAAACGATAAAGACGACCGCTGCCGGTCGACAAATGCGTTCTCGGTGGGAGCAGGCGATAGAACGGCAATCCTCGCATGGCGCTCAGAGCCGGGCCGTTACACAATTTGCTCTCAACCTGACCGGTTTTACACAACAATCCGCTCAGGTGCTGATCGTTTTTTATGGTGTTTTTCTGATCACAGACGGTCAGACCAGCATGGGTGCATTGGTTGCCTCGGTGATGCTGACAGGGCGGGCACTGGCACCTTTGGGGCAGCTGGCTCAGACGTTGACAAGGCTTAACCAAGCCCGAAGTGCATACCGAAACCTCAACACTCTGATGATGGCGGAAAGCGAACGCCCACAAGGCCGAACATGGGTCAACCGGCCCGATTTCAAAGGAGAGATCGCCTTCAACAACGTGTATTTTTCCTACCCTGACCGAGGGGAAGATACCCTGCAAGGCGTTTCATTCACGATCAAACCGGGTGAAAAAGTGGCGATCCTGGGTCAGATAGGCTGTGGGAAAAGCACCATCGCACGCCTGATGCTGGGATTGTACGCGCCGCGAGTTGGATCTGTTACGTTCGACGGCCTTGATATCCGCCAGATCGATCCTGGCGATCTGCGCCGCAACATCGGATCTGTCCTACAGGACATATGGCTCTTTTCCGGGTCCGTCCGGGACAATATCGCAAGTGGCGCAATCCGGCCAAAAGATCAGGAACTGATCGAAGCGGGCCGCACCGCCGGGGTTGAAGATTTCGTGGCCACCCATCCAGGCGGTTACGATCTTCAACTCGCGGAACGTGGCGAAGGGCTCTCTGGCGGACAACGGCAGGCTATTGCCCTGGCAAGAGCACTCATCGGCCGCCCGCCGGTTCTCCTGCTTGATGAACCAACAAGCGCGATGGATGTCAAAACCGAAGCCCAGGTTATCCAGCGTCTGAAAAAAAGCTCTGCGGACTCAACCATGGTTGTCATAACGCACAGAACCAGCCTGTTGGAGCTTGTTGACAGAGTCATAATCCTTGAAAACGGGAAAATCGCAGCAGATGGTCCCAAGAGCCTGCTGACACAACATGTTCGTCCGACAGGGCGGCACCTGAATGTCGCAGCATCCTGACCTAGCCGCACTGGCTAGAGAGATGCAGGGGCGCTCTCCTGTCCGGAGTTCGTTGCTGCTGCTGGTGATCCTGTTCTGCCTGATCGCCGCCGGATTGTGGGCGTATCTGACTGAACTGGACGATGTCACGCGTGTGGACGGTCGAATCGTGCCTTCAGGGGACATTCAGTTGATCGAAGCCACCGAGCCCGGCGTATTGCAGTCGTTGCATGTTCGCGAAGGTCAATTGGTCGACAAAGGTGCATTGCTGATGGAACTCGACACGACCCAGATTGACAGTCAGCTCAGTCAGGAACAACAACGCGCATTCGGACTTATGGCCCGGGTCCAACGTCTTCGGTCCGAAATAGATGGGACACAACTGGAGTTCGATGTCCAACTGATCAATGGCGCGCCTACCCTCGTACAATCTGAAACTGCACTGTACCAAGGGCGACGGGCTGAATTGGAGGCAGAAATCGCCATCCTGGAGCGTCAGCGTCAACAAAAGCAAAGAGAATTTGAGGAAGGCCTGGTCGATCAAGTGACGGCGGACGAAACCCTACTGGTCCTGGCCGAAGAGAGGGCGATCATGGCTCCGCTGGTCGAGCGTCAAATGGAGCCTGCAACAACATTGCTTGCGTTGCGGCGGAGTGAAGCCGAATGGCGTGGTCGCAAGGTTCGGGCAGAAGCTGTAACCAACAGGTTGCAAACGGGCTTGGACGAAATCGACGATCGGATTCAGGCGGTGCGAAGCCGGTTTCGCAGCGCAGCGCTGACGGATCTGGCGCTTGCCACTGCCGAGCTGGCTGCTTTGCAACCCGCCTTGCCCGCTTTGCGCGACCGGGCCTCAAGAGCGCAGGTTCGGTCTCCGGTACGCGGCATTGTAAACCGAATTCATCGCTCAACTATCGGCGGCCTTGCCCGTAGCGGAGAGGACCTTGTTGAAATCGTGCCGCTGGACGACACATTGCTTGTCGAAGCTTATGTAAAGCCTGAGGACATCGCGTTTTTGCACGCCGGTCAGCCTGTGAAAGTCAAAATCACGGCTTATGATTTTGCACGATACGGGGCACTGGATGGTGAAATCATTCGCATCGGCGCAGACACGATCACACGATCAGAGCGTAATGATGAAGATGTCTTTGTTGTGGAAATCCGAACCAATAACACCATGCTTGATGGCAATGGCATAGCAGTCGAAATCATACCAGGCATGATCGCTGAAGTGGACATCCTGTCTGGCCGCAGATCAGTGCTGGATTACATTCTGCAACCGGTTGTGAAGATAAAAGATCAGGCGTTGCGCGAATAAGCGAAGGGACGATTTATGTTCGACGAGTCAGTTCCAACACGGGTATCAAGTTGTCAGTAGCTTCAGCATTGAGTGCTCGAAGAGACCAAACAGATATGGAAAACAACTCATCTGACCAAGTTTCGGCCGATTGGATCAGCGCCTACTTCCAACCAACGTCACCCAAGAATATATACCCTGCTCCATAGATCGTCTTGATCAACCGCGGGTTCTTGGGATCCTCTCCCAGCTTGGTACGCAACCTGGAAATCCGAACATCCATCGCCCTGTCAAAACTGTCTCCGGCTGCACCGCCCAGGGACTCTTGCATTTGCCCCCTGCTGATCAGCCGCTTGGGGCTTTCCAGAAACAGACGCAGGACTTCCCCCTCAGCATGGCTGAACGGTGTTTCGTCACCTGATTCATTTTCAAGAACGTATCGGTCAAAATGTGCGGTCCAGCCGTTGAATTCTGCCGTATCCGAATGTGAGGTCTGAGTGCGGGGTGTTCTTAATCTTGCCCTGATCCGCGCCACGACTTCCGCAGGGTCAAACGGTTTTGTAATATAGTCGTCTGCACCAAGCTCCAATCCTGTAACACGATCCTGCACCTGCGCACGCCCCGAAATAATGATCACGGCCGCACCTTGTTCCAGCGCCAGACGATGAACCAACGCCAGCCCATCCGTGTCCGGCAAGGACAGGTCGACCAGACAGACATCAGGCGTCACACGATTGAGCGCAGCCTCGAACTCTCGCGCGCGGGAAAAACTCTGCGTTCGGAAACCGGCATCCTCCAGAGCGTCCGTCAGGATGCGTCGGATTTCGGGTTCGTCGTCGAGGATGGTAACCAGCGGTTGCGTCATCAGGCGGCCTCGGTTTGGATCAGGGCCGACAATTGAGCCTGCGAAAACGGTTTACGCAACACCGGGCCCAACGCAAGGCCGCGCCGGTACAACGGGTCCGAACTGGGCAGCGATGTCATAAGGATACATGGCAATCCCGGCTTCACCTGTCGCAATATGTCCAGACCGGTACCACTTCCTTCCAGACGTATGTCAGATAGAACAAGAGAAATGTCTTCAACGCTGTTTATCAGCGCCAGCGCCTCATCTACCGAATTGGCCTCGATGACGGCGAAGCCCAGCTCTACCAGCATATCCCGAAACTGACCCCGCAGATCTTCACTGTCTTCAACCAGAAGTACCAAACCGTTCTGCACGGGCGGAGCAGGTCGAAATGGAAGCCGCAAAACAACGGACGCGCCTGATGGCGTGTTTTTGAGATGCAAATCGCCACCGGCGAGCTTCACAGTGTCATACACCATGGGGAGACCCAGCCCCGACCCGTCGCTTCCCTTGGTGGTAAAGAATGGATTCAACGCCTTTTCCAGCGCCTCTGGTGTAAAGCCCGGGCCAGTGTCTGATACGGTGACTTCAATCCAAATTTCTCCGATAGTATGCGCGCTGATTGTAATCTGGCCCGAACTGCCGCAGGCGTCCCGCGCATTCAGCACCAGATTCAGCAATGCATCCTGTACCATTCCCGGGTCCAGCATCAAAGCCCGGTCCGGTAAAGTGTTGACCACTGACAAACCGACGCCGCGCGGTAAAGAAGGCGAGGCCAAAATTCTCAGGTCTTCCAACAGTGCCCTCATATCCGTGGCCTGAGGCTGTGGCGTACGGTTCCCGGTCATGTCCGCGATCCGGTTCAGCAATTGCCCACCCCGACGCGCGGTTTGCTGAGTCGCGGCAACAAGCTCGTGCGCCTCATCCGACAGGTCCATTTTGTTCAGTTTGGACTGCATCCCAAGGATGATCGTCAGCAAATTGGAGAAGTCGTGTGCCAACCCACTGGTCATTTGGGCGGCCATCGCCCGTCGGCGTGTTTGCTGCAAGACAACGCGCGCCTGCGTTTCTTCGGTGATGTCAACCGACATCACATACACGCCTCCGGCGTCATCCGGAGTGAATGAAACCCGGATGCGGCGGGAATCCTGATCCTCGTTGAACTCGAATACGGAGGTTTCTCCGTCATATGCTTTTGCCAGATGCGTTTCGACCCTCTGAAACGCGGCGGCACCAAGCGCTTCAGATATGTGAAGCCCCAAAATTTCGGACGGGCGTCCGGGCAAGACAGCGCTCAAACGGCGGTTGGAGTAATCATATCGACCAGTGCTATCCAAATGCGCGATATGAGCCGGCATCATTTCAGTCATCATGCGTGTGCGGGCTTCGATCTCGGTCAGCTCGCGTTTGGCCTCTTCCAATGCCGTGATCGTGGCCGCAAGCTTTCGGTTGGTTGCAGACAGTTCTTCGGCGTGGCCGAGCAATTGTTCCGACAATTCTTCCGATCGCGCCCGCAGCAGGTTTTCTGCACGCCGGGTGCCGGTTATGTCGGTGTAGACCGCAACCCATCCGCCCTGCGGCAGTGGTGCGCCTTCAATCGAGATAACTTGCCCGTTGGGTCGTACTCGTTCCATATAATGAGGCTCAAACGCCAAAGCCTGCTCTACACGCAGGTTGACCATTTCCTCCACGCTTTCTTCGTCACCGTATTCCCCACGGCTGGCGAGAAAATGGATGGTATCCCGAAACAAGGCTCCGCGTTCGACCAGTTCATCCGGCAGGTCGAACATTTCCTTGAACCGACGATTGCTCAACACCAGTTTCAGCTTACTGTCATAGATCGAAAGCGCCTGACCGATGAGGTTCAGCCCGGCAGTCGTCATCGCCTTTATGCGCTGTTCGGTAATGTCCAAGTTGGTCCTCTCCACAACCCATGGGTACCATCAGAATTCATGCGCCGGTAGTGGAATTGATGAACGACAAAATGTCCAAAGCAATTTGCCTTATCCAACAGAAAAGAGGACGAAAGCGTGCAGTGATCCTAATACCTGGAACGGGACTTCGCGCCTTCGGAGGTGATGGAGTGCAACGACAAGGTATGATCCATGTTTCGCATCCGGTGGCGCAGCATCTGTCTGCCCAATCGGGCAAGATCAGCCGAAAACTCGGGGTTTTCCGCAAGATTTTCGAATTCTCCCCGGCCCTGATGATCAAACAGGATCGGCGGGAGGTCAGCTGCAAATTCGATCAACGTGAATCGTTCGTCCCGCAATATTCCCAGACATGAATCGCTGTTTCCCGTTCCCAACCGCTGTTGCCAGACGGTCGGTTCTTCGGGTTCGGAGAAATCCAGCTCGCTGAAGGAATAGCTGCGCCAGTCATCGGGGACGTCGCCATGCAACAAGGGCAGCAAAGAGCGGCCATCCATGGCGTTTGGGGCAGTCTGCCCAATCCAATCAAGGATTGTCGGTGTCACGTCAACGGATTCGGTAGGCACGGTGACTTTTGCGCCGGCCCTTGCCTCGTTCCCCGGCACGCGGATCATAAGCGGAGTGTGATAGGCCGCATCGTACACAGTCATTTTGCCCCAGCTGTACCTATCGCCCAGCATTTCGCCATGATCAGCCGTTATGATCAACATGGTATCGTCGTATTGCCCACTGTCCTTGAGATACTGAACAACGCGCCCGATATGGTGATCGACCTCGGTCGCCAATCCCAGATAAACAGCTCGCAAAGTGCGAACGTTTTCATCCGTTGGCTCAACATCATCGAAGCCATGAACAAACTTATTTGCGGTATAAGAATCCAGCTTTGGCCCGAAAAAAGGATGAAGCGCCTTTTCAGCGGTTTCACTCGGCAAGCGCTGCGGCAGCGGGATATCCGCCGGATCGTACATGTCGTTATACGGAGCAGGTGCGACCAAAGGTGGATGCGGACGGATGTAAGTCAGATGAGCAAACCACCCCTGGCCACGATAAGGTGCAATCCCGTCCAGAAACGCATCGGTCAGGAAGGCCGTGTCGCTGTGTTCAGCCCGATACATGGCCGGGTCGTTCAACTTGGGAACCTGACCATCCGGAGAGACAGGCTTGTAGACATCCCAATATGTCTCGAACGTGTAGCCATTTTTCATCAAATATGATTGCCAAGGATATGACTCTTCCAGGCGCATTTCGACAACTTCAAGGAACCCGTTCATCGATTGCTCATAAGATTTGAGCACGGGATCGTTGGGATCATGGACTCGGGGGTCGGCAGACGTATCTGTGTACCCGAACAGCATCGGCATATAACCCGCCTTTCGCATTTCCGTAGCAATGTTCGGAGTGTCATGACGCAGCGGCGTACCATTTCGCACGGAACGATGGTTCATCGCGTATTGGCCGGTCAAAATCGATGCTCGGGATGGTCCACAGGGATTGGTGACAGAGAAATGGCGCGTAAAGGTCACAGCCTCATCCATGAAGGCCCGCAGGTTCGGTAGTTTTACGTTATCGGCCAGAGCGCCGCTCAGGCAATCTGCCCTCAATTGGTCGATGATGATGAACAGAACGTTCTTGGCGTGATGCATACCGACTTCTCCGAAATTCGCACCCTGGGTTCCGCTGCGGAATGTGTCCCGCTTCCGATCTTCGCGCAACCGATTAGTCGAACAGTCCTGCGTTTTCTCTTCCAGTCTGATTTGACCCGAGAAAAACAACGCTCCCATTTCAAGTTTCGAGTGTTCCTACTCACGACCCGGCGTGACGCCAAGGCCATCCTTCGCGGCAAAAACCAGACCAAATGGCACAAAGTCATTGCGGGCATTGAGTGTTTTACTTCACATGGCACCATGACGCAGCCAACGATAACATCAGAGCGCGACGCCAGCGGCAATCAAGTGCGCATTTCTGGTGAGTTGGTCACCCAATCCCTGCAAACTGTGGAGCGTGATTTTGCTGCAGTCCAACCTTTCGGGGGCAAGGTCGTTTTTGATCTGTCCGGCGTCGAAGCACTGGATACGGGCGGAGCCTGGCTGGTTGCAGACCTTGGCCGGAGGTTCACGTCAAACGGTGCCACACTGGAGTTTCACGGTGTGAAACCCGCACATGCGGCGCTGATAGACACTGTAACCCGCAGTATCCCGGACAAACCCGGAAAGCTCGAGGAACCTCGTGGATTTCTGGACTGGGTCGCTCATGTGGGTCAGGGCACATTCGGAGCCTGGAAGGATACTCTATCGATCCTCGAATTTCTGGGCCTTACCTTGCACCGCTTGTTTCGGTCCCTGGTCATGCCGTGGCGCCTACGAAAAGCGGCATTGGTGACGCATATGCAGGAAACTGGGGTCAAAGCCCTTCCCATCGTGGCCCTGATGGGTTTTCTGATCGGTGTCGTGCTGGCCTTTCAGGGTGCGACACAGCTGAAACAGTTCGGGGCAGAAATCTTTGTGGTCGAATTGATTTCGATCTCTATTCTGCGAGAGCTGGGAATTTTGCTGACCGCCATTATCGTTGCCGGCCGCTCGGGTTCCGCATTTACGGCCTCGATTGGTTCGATGAAAGTACAGGAAGAGATTGACGCCATGCGGACGCTGGGTCTTGACCCGATCGAGGTTCTGGTCGTTCCACGTGTTTTGGCGTTGTTGATAATGCTGCCCATTCTTGGCTTTGTCGCAGATGTTGCCGGCCTGTTCGGCGGGGCCCTTATGAGCTGGATCGATCTGGGCGTAAGCCCGGGCATGTTTGTCACTCGTTTGAAAGAAAACACCGATGTCTGGCAACTTGCAGTTGGTTTAATCAAGGCACCGTTCTTTGCATTGGTCATCGGGGTTATAGCCTGCTGGCAGGCCATGCAGGTAAAAGGGTCTGCCCAGAGTGTCGGGCAGCGTACGACAGCTTCGGTCGTGCAATCCATTTTCATGGTGATTGCAATCGACGCATTGTTTTCGATTTTCTTTTCAGAAATCGGAATCTGACATGAAAGATGGCATCCAACACAAGGCCGCACACACCACAGCGCAGCGTGACGCCGTGATCCGTGTTCGCGGTCTCAGGAACCAATTCGGAACACAGGTGGTTCATGACGACCTGAACCTTGATGTCTGGCGTGGCGAGGTTCTTGGTATTGTTGGCGGGTCCGGAACCGGAAAATCCGTTTTACTTCGTACAATTGTGGGTCTGAACAAACCTGCGGCGGGCAGTATAGAAGTGCTGGGCGTCGATGTCCTGAACGGCCCCGAAGAAGATCGCCGCAGGATAGAACGGCACTGGGGCGTAGCCTTTCAGGATGGTGCGCTGTTTTCATCGCTGACCGTATTGCAAAACGTGATGGCCCCACTGCGAGAACACACGGGCATTAGTGAAAAGCTGATGGAATCGCTGGGCGCGTTGAAGATCAGCCTCGTGGGTCTACCCCAGCTGAGTTGCGGCAAGTTTCCATCGGAACTGTCGGGCGGAATGCGAAAGCGCGCCGCGCTGGCACGGGCACTGGCGCTCGATCCCGAGATCGTTTTTCTGGATGAACCGACTGCCGGGTTGGACCCGATTGGCGCGGCTGCATATGATGAACTGATCGGCGAATTGCAGCAGGCACTTGGGTTGACGGTTTTCATGGTCACTCACGATCTGGACAGCCTTTACGCCATCTGCGACCGCATTGCAGTGCTTGCAGAAAAACGCGTGCTGGTTGAAGGTCCGATTGAGGACATGACCAAAGTGGACCATCCTTGGGTGCAGGAATATTTCACAGGCCCCCGAGCCCGCGCGGCGCAACAGAAGGGTCAGGACAGGTAAAGGCGATGGAAACCAAAGCAAATTACATCCTGATCGGCGCGTTCACCCTTGTGGGGCTGTTGGGCGTTTTCGGCTTTTTCCTGTGGTTGGCGAAATTCGAAGTGACCCGGCAATACGCTTATTACGACGTATTATTCGATAACGTCTCGGGGCTTTCGGCGGCGGGTGGGGTAAATTTCAACGGCCTTCCTGTTGGGCAGGTGCTCTCTTTGAACCTGGACAAGGACGATCCGTCCAAGGTCCGGGTGCGTATAGAAGTGGATGCAGATATTCCGATCACCGAAGAAACGATCGCCCAGCTTCAATCGTTGGGCGTAACCGGCGTAGGTTACATCGAACTTACCGGCGGGTCACCGACCGCCAAAAGATTGCCGCAGGACGGCGTGATCAAAAGCAAGCGCAGCACCATCCAGTCTTTGTTTGAAGGCGCACCGAAGGTGCTGGACGAGGCCGTTACACTTCTGGAAAACCTGAACAAGGTCGTTGACGACAAGAACCGGCAAGCCGTGAGCGGCATTCTGGATAACCTTGCCTCTGCAACCAGCCGGCTGGACAAAACTTTGACAAGCTTTGACTCCGTGGCCAGCGACATAGGCAGCGCAGCCCGAGATATTGGAGAGTTTTCAAAACGTCTGGACCCTCTGATCGAAACGGCCGAGACGACCCTCAAGACCGGCACGGAGACGCTCAATTCAGTTAAGTCCGCGTCCGAGTCAGCCAAGACCGCGCTGGACGAAGCCAAAACGACGATCGAGACAGCAGACCGCATCCTGCAGCAAGACATTCAACCTTTCATCGAGCGCGGATCGCAACTGGCCGACCGGTTGACCGTCTTGTCGGATGAGGGCAGCGTCACACTTGGAATCGTGAATGAAACCGTGTTGAACGCCAACACGACACTTGGTTCGATAACAACTGCAATGGACACAGCCAAAGGCGCGCTGTCTTCGGCAGAAACAGCCTTTGAATCAGCCAATCGCGTCATGGAAGAAGATGTGGCACCCGTTGCGGAAGATATCCGAAAGGCAGCCAACCAGGTAACCGAAACAGTCTCGAACATCACAAATAAGATCGATCAAATTTCGGACGATGTCCTGAGCGCTTCGAATTCTGCGTCAGAGCTGCTGGGAACAATTGACGGCATCGTTCAGACCAACCGCCGCCAGGTTTCGGATTTCCTGCGGGTTGGTCTGCCGCAATTTATCCGCTTCGTCGAAGAATCCCAACGTCTTGTGATCAGCCTCGACCGTCTGGTGGACAAGGTCGAACGTGATCCTGCGCGGTTTCTGCTGGGCACCCAAGCATCGGAGTTCCGTCAATGATCAAGCCTGCAATTGCAATACTGACGTTTGCATTGGTCGGTGGATGTGCCGGATTGGGCACTTTGAAACAAGCCGCGAAACCTAACGATCTGTATCTGTTGACACCCAAAAGCACGTTTTCGTCGGCGCTGCCGCGAATACAGAAACAGATCGTTGTTGAAGAACCAACAGCAACCGCCGCTGTGAACACGGATCAGATCGCCATTCAGCCCACCCCGTTTCAGGTTCAGTATTTGCCACGGGCGCGTTGGGTGGATCGCGCACCTCTGATCGTTCAGACGCTGTTGATCGAGAGCTTTGAGAACTCTGGCAAAGTCGCTGCCGTTGGCCGGTCAACGGTTGGATTGCGCGCTGATTATGTGATCGCACCGGACCTGCGCGAGTTTCAGGGCATTGTTGTCGCGGACCCCGAGAACGGAGACAAAATCCGTATCGAAGTACGCATGAACATAAAGGTCATTGATGAATACGACGACAAGATCATCGCTTCGAATTCGTTTCAGGAAAATGTCGTTGCCGCAAGCGACCAGACATCAGATCTGATCAAGGCGTTTGATTTAGCTTTGGGGCGCGCGATGCGGGATGCCGTTGAATGGAGCATTCGCAGGATCAACACGCATGTGACCAACAATCCCAGATCGAACCCCAGTTAAGCTAAGCCACATGTCAAAACGGTGCGCGCGGGCGCAGTTCGCCCACACGTGTTCTGGGTAAACGGTTTTTTGTTCCGGATCCCGCCTCAGAAACGAGATGCCGAAGCGCGTTTCCAATCCGCCGCGAATTCCTCGGGAACAACATCCGCCAGCAACGCACCATCCTCCAAATAGGTGTAAAGTTCGCCATAGGTGCGCTCTTGCTCGTCCGCCGTACGACGTAGAATGTCGCGTGGATGCAGTTCGGACACTTTTTCCTTCCCCATCGCACCCAAGAGTTCACGGAAGCTTTCCAGTGTAGCGTCGTGATACCGGTGAACGCGCTGCCGCTTTTGCGGGATGTTCACCGCGCGCCCCCGAACTGGGTCCTGGGTGGCGACCCCTGACGGGCAACGGTTCGTGTTGCAATGCAAGGCCTGAATGCAGCCAACCGCAAACATCATCGCCCGCGCGGCGTTGCACATATCCGCACCAAGCGCGAATTTCTCGACCATGTCGTATCCGGTCGCCACTTTGCCCGCACAAATGATCCGGATCTTGTCACGCAGCCCAACGCCACGCAGGCAATTGTTTGCGAAAATCAGCGCCTCGTTCAGGGGCATGCCCAGACGGTTGGTGAACTCGACTGGGGCCGCGCCCGTACCCCCTTCTGATCCATCAATGGTGATGAAGTCCGGCAGTATACCTGTCTCGAGCATGGCCTTGCAGATCGACATGAACTCGGACGGGTTGCCAATACACAATTTGAAGCCGACTGGTTTGCCACCAGACATTTCGCGCAGATGTTGAACAAAGTGCATCAACCCCGAGGGCCCTTCAAATGCACTGTGTGTTGGAGGGGAAATCACATCCTGATGCTCGGGCACCCCACGGATTTCGGCAATCTCAGCATCGACCTTGGCAGCCGGCAGAACTCCACCATGCGCTGGCTTGGCACCTTGGGACAATTTGATCTCAATCGCCTTGACCACATCCTTTGTGGCCTTGTCGGCGAACTTGTCTTTGTCAAATCCGCCTTCAGGCGTACGGCATCCAAAATAGCCCGTCCCAATCTGCCAGATGATGTCGCCGCCTTCGGCCAGATGGTGAGGAGACAATCCGCCTTCACCGGTGTTGTGGACGAACCCTCCGTCCTTTGCCCCGCCATTCAGCGCGCGGATGGCGTTGGCGCTCAGCGCACCGAAACTCATGGCCGAAACATTGAGGCGCGAGGCACTGTAAGGTTGTGTGCATTGCGGTCCCCCCAGCATCACACGGAGTTCACTTTCGTCTACGTGTTTGGGCGCAAGTGAATGATTTGCGCGGTGATAACCAACCTCGTTAATGTCGTACTGGGTCCCGAAGGCCTGCGTGTCCATCTGGCCCTTTGCGCGGGAATAAACTAGCCCCCGAACGATCCGGTTGTAAGGTCGACCGCTTTCATTGGTTTCAACGAAATACTGTCGAATTTCCGGACTGACAAATTCCAGCATATAACGGAAATGCCCCAGAACCGGGTAGTTGTTCAGCACATTGTGTTTGGTTGTCAAAATGTCATAAAGACCAATGACCGCGTAGGGCACCAAAAGGACCAAAAGCCAGTGAGCAGGGGGCCAGAAAAAACCCAAAAGCAACACAAGTGGCAGGCAGACATAGCTCAGAAAATAGTAGATCCTGCGTACAATCATGTTCCTGGCTCCTCGTATTTCCGACCGGCCGTTGCGCGTTCCAACAGCACTCAACGTGAAACAGATTGATTTTTAATTGCAAGCTTTTGAGAGAATTTATCCGCTCAAAGACGAAAACGTGAAAACGCGTTACGGCCGCTCAACAGTTGAACAGGGTGTCGCCAGTGGATATGCCACACATACCAGAAGACGACAGGCACACACTTGACAAAAACGCATTCCCAACTCCGGCGCGACCGAAAGAGTCTTATGTTTCTCGCTGTCTTTGCCGGAGGGGCGCTGGGATCGTTGTTGCGCGAAGTATTCGCACTGGAAATCCCCGGCCTCAGTTTCCTCACGTCGACTTTCGGCATCAACGTGACGGCCTGTTTTGTCTTAGGATGGCTGTATTCAATACGTCACAAGGTGCACGCTCATGTGCTGCATTTGGGCGCAGTCGGGTTTTGTGGTGGGTTATCCACCTTTTCATCTTTTGTAGCTGATCTGGAACGTATTGCCGAAGGTGATCTGTGGGCCGTCCCTGTTGCCGTCGGGTTGGAAATCGCTTTCGGCATTGGCGCTGCGCTGATCGGAGAAAAGCTGGGCAACCATTTTCATTCCGAAAGGTCACCGTCATGAATGATCTCTATCTTCATGCGATGTTCGCACTGGGAGGAGGCCTGGGGGCGGTCCTACGTCATTGGCTGGCTTTGAAAGTGCGGCACGATTTGCCCTTTTCAACGCTGATTGTGAATGTAGTAGGCAGCCTGCTGCTTGGGCTCTGGATCGGCTATCTGGGCGGCCCTGTCGACATCCCCGAAGACCAAAGACGGCTGGTATTTGGTTTTTGCGGTGGGTTTACCACGTTCTCCAGCTTTGCCTACCAATCTCTTGAACTTCGGCGCGAGCGCACTCTGGTTCTGGCAGCTGGCAATATCCTGATCAGCCTGGCGCTGTGCTGGTTCGCCCTGTGGCTTGGGCTGACCTTGACGCGCTAATGCACATGAGCGGCAACATGTGACCCGGGCTTCGGAGCGCGACAAAAGAAAAGCAATGGAATTGTCGCCAAGGCAAGCAGACCCAGATTGTTGAATACGGTCAAATAGGAAATCATCTCGGCCTGCTTCATGATTTCCTGGCCCAGAATGGCAGCACCTTCAGCGCTGTCTGGCGCAAGGCCAAGCGGGCTCAGATACGCCTGGGCCGCGGGGTTATAAGGCGTCACATTCTGGCTGAGCACCGCCGTATTGGTCTGCAACCCGCGTACAACCCAGGTGCCGACCAGCGAGATGCCAACCGACGATCCCAATTGCCTTGTCACGTTGAACAGACCAGAGGCTTCGTCCTGCCGGCCTTTACTGATGCTCTCGAAAGCCAGTATCGACATGGGCACGAACACAAGGCCCATACCGAGGCCGCTGATGGCCCCCGGCCACGCGAGCTCCCAAAAACCGGCATTGAGGTTGATGGCCCCCATCATGAAATTCCCGACCGCCGTCAGCAACAGACCGATGCCCGCCAGCAGGCGCGGATCAAAGCGGTTTACCAGCACTGCGCCGGTCAGAACCATGGACAGCCCTGCGGTCAGGCCACGCGGAATGAACAGATGGCCCGACGCGATGACAGGGAAATCCAGCAGGCTTTGAACAAGCGTCGGCAAAATCGCGATGCCCCCGAACAGAGACACGGCAAAACCCGCGATGATCAGATTGCACAAGGCAAAGTTTCGATCTGCGAACAGACGCAGGTCCACAACCGAATTGCGAGAGGCCAACGCGTGAAAAATGAATCCAAACGCCCCGAGAATTGCTGCGATCACGGCCACTTGGATGACGCGGGACGACATCCAGTCCAGTGTCTCGCCTTGATCCAGAACGAATTGAAGGCACCCGATTCCAACAGCCAGCAGAGCAAGGCCTTTCCAATCGATCTGGACCTCCTCGGTTTTGTCTTCCGGCAATTCTCCGGCCAGCAGAAGCAGTGCAAGGGCCGCCACGGGAAGATTGACGAAGAAGACCATCCGCCAGGAAAAATATTCGGTCAGGATTGCACCGACCGTTGGCCCCAGAACCGGCGCCACCACGACGCCCAGACCGAAGATGGCCATTGCCTGTCCGCGCTTTTCCCGCGGGAAGGCATCAAACAGAATGGACTGTGACAAAGGGATCAGGAAAGCGCCGAACATGCCCTGAGCCAGCCGAAAGGCAACAATGACCTCAAGGCTCCACGACATGCCGCACATCATCGACATGACGGCAAAACCAGTCACCGCCGTCAGGATCAACCGTCGTCGGCCCACGCGTCGGGCGACGAACCCTGTCAACGGCATGATGACCACCGCGGAAACGATATAGCTGGTCAGAATCCATGTCGCCTGATCGGTCGTCGCCCCAAATGCGGCCTGGATATGCGGCAACGCCACATTGACAATCGTACTGTCTAGGACTTCCAGAATGGCGCTGAGAACAACGGCGATCACGATCACCATGTTCACATGGCCGGACGCCGCAGAGGTCATTTGCCGTCCACCGGACCTGTTGTATCTACGACAACTTTGCTGCTGCCTCCGACACGCAAGGGCGCATCGGACGGGTCAAGCTCGATCCGAACCGGAAATCGCCGGGTGACCTTGACCCAATTCCCACTCGCGTTTTCCGAGGGCAACAAGGAAAACGTGTCCCCGGACCCTCGCCCGATTGACGCCACCTTACCTGTAAGCGTCGTCCCCGGGAGCATATCGACACGTATCGTGACCGGCTGCCCCGGACGAATGCGCGCCAATGCGGTTTCTTTGAAGTTCGCGTCCACCCACCAATCGGACGATTCGACAATCGAAAATTGCGGAGCGTTGGCGGACACCGAGGATCCGGGGCGAAGGGTCAGATTGGCGATCCATCCGTCGGCCGCGGCATGGATCTTGGTCCAGGCAAGGTTAGTTTCCGCGATTTCAAGCTGTGCCCGCGCAGACAGAATATCATCCTGTTTCGCCTGCAACCCGCTTTTCAGTGCCAACAGGCTGGACTGGCTGGTCGTCAACCTTGCAGAGGCTTGCGCGAATTCCGATGCCGTCTGATCAAGCGATGCCTGTGCGACATCGCCTGATGCAAACAATGCTTTCGCACGTTCAAAACTCTTCAATGCAGTATCGTAGGCCGATTGGGCGCTGTCCACCGAAGCCTCAGCCGCAGCAATCTGTGTGGAATAGGATTTGGCCTGTTGTATCGCACTATCCAGATTGGCTTTGGCTACATCCACCGAAGCCTTGAATTGAGTGTCGTCGATCGTGAAAAGCAGATCGCCGTTTTTCACGGGCTGGTTTTCGATCACATGTACATCTGCCACCTGCCCTGTCACCTGCGCAGCGACATAGATGATGTTCGCGCCCAGATATGCATCCTTAGTGGACGGGTACCGCTCTTCGTGCCTCCAGAACAGAACAAGACCGACTGCAATTGCTGCAAGTATCAAAGCCACGGCTGCGATTTTGAGTGGCTTCATTTTCGTATCCCTCTCTGCACACGACCCATGAGCATCACATCACATGCATGTGCATTCTTATTGCCAGATTTCCCAACACCCAGACCGTTCCAAGGATCATGATCAACAAAACCATGGTTGAAAACAGGACCAGGTGCAGGTCTTCCCGGCTGCTGCGCCGACGATCGATGTGCAGGAAATAAACAAGCTGCAGAACAAGTTGGGCCAGACCTAGCAATCCAATGGTCAGGTAAACACCGGTTGTTTCGATCCCAAACAGGTAGGCTGCGCCAAACATTGCCACCGTCAGCAAAAGCGAACCACCGTATCCGATCACATAGCGCCGACGCTCGCGACGGTGCATTTCAGAGCGCTTATCCATAGGTCAGACCTCCGAAATAAACGATGGTGATGATCCCGATCCAGATCAGGTCGAGAAAATGCCAGAACAGTGCCAACCGCACCACGCGGGAGATAACAACATCCGTCATCCCTTTCACGCGAAGTTGGATACCCAGAACGATCAGCCACAAGCATCCTGCGGCGACGTGCACACCATGCAGAGGAACGAGCCCAAAGAAGGCCGACAAGAAACCGCTGCGCTGCGGAATGCCTCCTTTTTCCGCCATGGCCATGAAATCACGCACCTCAAGCACCAGGAAACTGATCCCCAGTAAAAGCGTGACGCCAAACCACAAAACAATGCGACCGCGCGGCAGATTGTATTTCAGCGCCAGCATGGCAAGGCCAACCGTCAGGCTGCTCGTCAACAGGATAAGCGTCTGCGCAAAGACGCTTTTGAGATCAAACAGCTCGTGCGGGCCGGGACCACCGGCCTGCGCATCGATCATCGTGATGTAAGTCGCAAACATCAGGCCGAAATAGACCAGGTCACTCATCAAAAAGACCCAGAACCCGAAGGTGACAACCTCGGTCGCCTTATGAGCACTCGCGTGGCGTTCCCCCAGATTGATCCCTGGGTAGCTGTGGGTGGGCGCACGCTTCATGTGATCACCTCCAGATCGGGGCGGGCGAGGCCGCGATTCTCCGGAGACGTCTCGAAATCGCGATCCACCGCTTTTTCGCCGTGAACCCGTGCAAGCCAGGCTTCGTGATCCCTGCGCACTTCTTCCGCTGGTATGGTCAGCTCGGTGCTGTCATCGAACGTCCAGACGATCACCACCAAGATCATCAGAACCGTCATCAATGCTGCCAACCACCAGATCCACCAGACCAGCGCGAACATCCAGACGCCGCTCAGAACACACAGGACAAAGCCAATGCCTGTATTGCGCGGCAATTCGATATCTTCATAAGCGTCAGGCGTTGGGTAGGCTGCACCCTTGTCCTTTGCTGCCGCAAAATCATCCCGATCCGTAACGGTTGGAATGATCGCAAAGTTGTACGGAGGCGGCGGCGACGGGATTGACCATTCCAACGTGCGCCCATCCCATGGATCCCCAACTGGAACGCGGGTCTTTTCGCGGTCGCGGATGCTGACCCAAAGTTGGATCAGAACCGAGAACAACGCGCAGGTAATCACCAGCGCCCCAACGATCGCCACTATCATGAAAGGATGGAAGGATGGGTCATCGTAACTGAAAGAACGGCGCGGCATCCCCATGAGTCCGACGAAATAGAGCGGCATGAAGGTCAGCAAAAACCCTACGGTCCAGAGGGCAACCGTGACGCGGCCCCAGAACTCGTTTAGACGAAAGCCAAACGCCTTGGGGAACCAGTAGTTATAGGCTGCCAAAAGACCAAACAGCACCCCCGGCAACAGTACGTTGTGGAAGTGGGCCACCAGAAACAGCGTATTGTGCACCTGATAATCCACGGTCGGATTGGCCAGGATCACCCCGCTCAGGCCTCCGATCACGAACAACATCAAAAACGCCAAGCCATACAACATCGGCACCGAGAACCGGATGCGCCCCCGCCATAGAGTCGCCATCCAGTCATAGACTTTTACACCGGTCGGAATGGCGATCAGCATCGTTGCAATACCAAATACAGCGTTGATCAGGGCGCTCTGCCCCATGGTGAAAAAGTGGTGCAGCCAGACCGTAAACGACAGAACCGCTATCGACATCGTAGCGATGACAAGCGAATTGTAGCCGTAGAGCCGCTTGGCCGAAAAGGTCGCAAAAACCTCGGAGTAGATACCGTAAGCAGGCAGAACCAGCAGGTAGACTTCGGGGTGTCCGAACAGCCAGAACAGATTGGCATAATTCATCATGTTGCCGCCGAGGTCGTTGGTGAAAAAGTGGAAATCCAGATAGCGATCAGCGGCCAACAACAGCGCCGCAACGCCCAAGGGCGGCATGGCAAAGACGATCAGGATCGAACTGCATATGATGGTCCAGCAATACATCGGCAGCCGCATGAAAGTCATTCCCGGCGCGCGCATCTTGTAGATCGTAACAGCGAAATTGATCCCGGTGAGCGTTGTGCCAACACCCGAAACAACGATCGCCCAAATCCAGTAGTCCGGCCCAACGCCCGGATTGAAGGCTGCGCCGGTATACGGCGGGTAGGCCGTCCAACCACCGGTCGAGAACCGACCCACCACCAGCGAAACCATAAGCATCATGCCAGAGGACACTGTCAGGCCCAGGCTGATCTGGTTCAACCGAGGAAACGCCACGTCCCTCGCGCCGATCATCAGCGGAACTACGTAGTTCGCGATGCCAAAGACAAAGGGCACCGCGACAAAGAAAATCATGATCGTGCCATGGGTACTGAACAACTCGGCGAAGTGTTCAGCCTCCAGGAAGCCATCGCCTGGTCCGGCGGCTTGCTGCGCGCGCATGACGACGCCCTCCAACACGCCACGCGCCAACATCACGATGGCGAAAACGACATACATGATCCCAATCTTCTTGTGATCGACACTGGTCAGCCAATCGCGCCAAAGGGGCGTCCACAACCGAAACCAGCTGAGCAGGCCGACCACGACGACAACACCAACCAAGACGATTGCGGCAGCGGCGTTGGCAACGATCTCATTTGCGTTCGGGTTCTGGATCAACCCTGTGACCGGAAGCGCATCCCAGTTGAGGCGGCCAAAGAACCCTGTACCCGGTGAAGTCATTTCTGCGCCTCCAGCCCGAATGACGCCGTTCCCGGCTGTTGATCCACCAGAACTGCTTCGCCCCCGTGATAACGGTGCAGAATGCTGTGAAACAAATCCTCTTCCATTGTGAAGTACAACGCATCCTTCGGCATCTTTGCAGTGCCTAGCACAGCCTGAACCTCATCCCTGTCTGTCCGCATCGCAAGCGTCTGATAAGTTGCAGGGTTTAGTTGGATACCATTGTCACGAACTTTTTGGACCCATACTTCGAACTCATCATTGTGCATCGCTACGGTGCGAAATTTCTGTTTGGTAAAGCCCCGCCCGTTGTACTGCGTGTTCTCGCCCTGCATGACTTCGGGCGCGTCTGCGACCAGATGCAGTTGGGTGGTCATGCCCGGCATCGCGTAAATCTGGCCGGCCAGTGCCGGGATCATGAAAGACTGCATCACGGTATCGGTGGTCAGTGTCATCGCCACCTGTCGTTTGGTGGGAATCCCAAATTCGCCCACACTGGCGATGCCAAGATCGGGGTAGATGAACAGCCACTTCCAATCCAGTCCGACAACCTGCACACGCAAGGCCGGATCTTCACCAAAAGCCGTCGAGTACGGATCAAGCCGATGGGTGGCCTTCCAAAGGTAGAACGAAAGCAGTGCCACAATCAAAACAGGAACGCCCCACATGAGGAATTCCAACTTTGCCGAAAAATCCCATTCCGGACGATAAGCTGCACTGCTGTTTTTTCGCCGGCGATATCGGAGTGCGATCAGCGGCACCAATACCAGAACAGGGACAACGGCCACCATGATCAATGCGGTCGCCCGCAGCAGATGCGTTTTCTGGATGGCGGCAATGGGCCCTTGCGGATCCATGAAACTGTCGCTGGCCGCCACCGTTTGCGACATCGACACCAACAGGATCACGGCCACCATGAGCAGAGGGATTGGGTTGGGCATATTGACTTGTGCCATAACAGACTGCCCTTTCCTCAAACAATTTCCATTCGACTATCGGCAAGTGTGTGAATTTTCTCAAGAGTTTTTCCAAACCACAAATTGTCCGGGTCAGTCCCCAATTCAATTTCGGGTGTAACGGGTCCAGGGATGCGCGGTATGTTCCCGTTGACTTGCAATCCCAGCCGGGACAGACAAAACAATGATGCGTATTCTGTTTTTCTCTTTGGGAATAATCCTCCTTTGTCAGCCCACGCTGGCACAGGATCGTGCGGCGATCGAACGTCAGTTTCAGTTGTGGTTGCAGGAAATCATTTGGCCCCAGGCAGAGGCCAAGGGTGTGACACGCGAGACAATGCAAGCAGCCCTCTCTGGCGTGACCCTTGAGTGGAACTTGCCGAATCTGGTGCCGCCGGGTAGCGCACGCAAAACTCCCAAGGTCCAGAAACAGGCCGAGTTTGGCTCACCCGGTCGCTATTTCAATCCGGGGTCGGTAAAAGGCGCAACATCGGCAGGACGGAAAATGGCACAGCGCCATGCCGCAACTCTGGCGGCGGTCGAAGCCGAAACCGGCGTTCCTGCCCGCATTGTTCTGGCGATCTGGGGAAGAGAGAGCGGATACGGACAGGTTCCGATCCGGCATGGTGCTTTCAGGGTACTGTCGACCAAGGCTTTCATGAGTACCCGTGCAGACTATTTCACCGCTGAGCTTGTTGCTGCCCTGCAAATCGCGGAAGCAGGTCACCAGCCCGCGCGGCAAATGAAAAGCAGTTGGGCTGGCGCTTTGGGCCAGCCTCAATTCATGCCGTCCAACTACTTGTCGTATGCTGTTGACGGCAACGGCGATGGTGCGGCTGATATTTGGGGGTCACCCGAAGATACGATAGCTTCAATCGGAAACTACCTCATGAAACACGGCTGGGTTTCTGTACGGGACTGGGGATTCGAGGTTTTCGTGCCCAATAATGTCTCATGCGCTTTAGAAGGCCCCGATCAAGGGCGACCTATTCAGGAATGGGCTGAGATGGGGATACGTCGCGTCTCGGGCAAACCCTTTCCAGCCCATGAGCTACGTGGTGACGGGTATTTGATGATGCCCGCAGGACGACATGGTCCGGCTTTTCTTGTTACGCCAAACTTCTACGTTCTCAAGGAATACAACAAAAGCGACCTGTATGCCTTGTTTGTCGGCCACATTGGCGACCGTATTCAGTACGGTATGGGCGATTTCAGTGACTCCTGGGGGAAGGTCGGCGGGCTGTACAGATCCGATATCGCCAAAATGCAGGAGGCGCTGGAAAAACAAGGGCATGATGTCGGAGGGGTTGATGGGCTACCGGGTTACAAAACACGTCGTTCGATAGGTCGATGGCAAGAGACCCTGGGGGCCGCACCGACCTGTTTTCCGGACGCGCCGATGAAAACAAGCTTGGCCCCGTGAGGCAAACCAGAGTGATCAGTAGGCTCTGCCACCCTGCCCGTTCATTGATCCTTTGCGCCTAGAACAGGCGCTTTCAGAACCTATCGTCGAAACCAGGCGCCAATTGTTGCCCATTCGAAAACAGCGCGTGAGGGGCAAGTTAAAAACTTAGGTGAGTTGCGAAGGGCAGCTAGCAGCCCTTTCGCAAAGGAAAACCCTCGGTCCGTAAAAAACCATTGGCACGGTTTGTCCTTCAGACCATTGATACCCGAATGCGGACAGTATGCGCGGCTTTAAGAGAACTGCGTCTTCCAAGTGGGAAAACCGCATAAAAAATAGCATGATACGTGGAACCGCAACACAGTCGGATCGTTCCTAAGAAAGTGATACTCTGAAGGATACTGCAATCAGATCAATGCAATTGAGTTTTCGTGATGGACTGACCATGATTTGCCTCCCTCTACAGGAGGTAAACAGCCAACTATCCAAGCACATGATGCGCAAGTATTGTATGCATATCGCATCCGACCAGGCTTTTGACTCCTCCTTGGCAAGGTGGCACGATTTGACTGATTACATGCCTGATCCATCAGGCATCATTGATTGACAGGGTATTGCAGCCTATGAGGACACTCCGGACATTTCCTGCTCTTCTGGCAAAACTAATATATTGAGAGGCACCATGACACGCAAAGTCACCAAAGCGGTTTTTCCAGTAGCGGGCATGGGGACGCGTTTTTTGCCAGCGACCAAATCCGTACCGAAAGAGATTATGACACTGGTGGATCGTCCGCTGGTGCAGTACGCAATTGACGAAGCCCGCGCCGCCGGGATCAAGGAATTCATTTTTGTGACATCACGCGGAAAATCCGCGCTTGAAGACTACTTCGACCACAACCTGGTTCTGGAGCAAGAGCTGAAAGCCAAAGGCAAGAACAAGCTTCTGGAAATCCTGAACAAGACAAATATGGAAAGCGGGGCGATCGCTTATATCCGCCAGCACAAAGCACTGGGACTGGGACACGCCGTCTGGTGTGCCCGACGGCTGATCGGCGATGAACCTTTTGCCGTGATGCTGCCTGACGATGTCATCGCCGCCGACAAGCCTTGTTTGCAACAAATGATCGAGGCATACGAAGACACTGGTGGCAACATGGTCGCGGCGATGGAAGTTCCGAAGGAAAAGACTAGTTCCTATGGCGTACTCGATGTTGGCGACAATATCGGATCCGTCGTCCCCACCAGAGGCATGATTGAAAAGCCCGAACCATCGGAAGCACCTTCCAATCTGGCGGTCATCGGCCGTTACGTGCTTCGGCCTTCCGTTTTGAACAACCTCAACGCAAAAAAAACGGGAAGTGGCGGTGAAATCCAGCTGACCGATGCCATCGCCCAGGACATTGCCGCCGGCGTTCCTGCCTTCGGTTACAAATTCGACGGTCAGCGTTTTGATTGCGGTTCAAAATCAGGCTTTCTGCAAGCCACCGTTGCCTTTGCTCTTGCCCGCGAAGACCTGCGTGATGATCTGAGCCAATATCTTAACGACATTGTCGCCACTGGGAAAGCTGCTCAGTAGCCATGGGTGGTTTTACTTGACTAAAAACATGGCAATACCGTCAGTCACCCGAAGCTCGAAGGCACTTGCATGACCAATACAGTCTACCCCGTCATTCTTTGCGGTGGATCGGGAACACGTTTGTGGCCCCTGTCACGCAAAAGCTATCCCAAGCAATTCGTTCAGCTGGTCGGCGAAACAAGCCTGCTGCAAAATTGCGCGGAACGGATGCTCGGACCATCTCAAGCGCCATATGCAAAGCCCCTGATTCTGACCAACGAGGCATTTCGCTTTGTTGTCCCGGAACAATTGACGGCCGTCGGAATTGACCCTGGCCCTATTCTGATCGAACCCGAAGGGCGCAACACGGCCCCCGCCGTTCTTTCCGCGGCCTTGTTTCTGGCAGCGCGTGATCCGGAGGGCATCATGCTTGTAGCGCCGTCAGATCATGTGGTTCCGGACATGGAAGCCTTTCATCAAGCCGTTGCTGAAGGCGTACGGACAATAAGTGAACGACGCGATCTGGTTACCTTTGGCATCACTCCGACACACGCGGAAACCGGTTACGGCTATCTCAAACTTCGCCATCCTCCGGAATCGACCCATGAAGTTGTCCCATTGGATCGTTTTGTAGAAAAACCTGATCTAAAAACGGCCGAGGCGATGCTGTCGGATGGAAGTTATCTTTGGAACTCAGGCATCTTCCTGTTTGCAGTTCGCGATATCATAGCAGCTTTTGAACAGCACGCGAGCGAACTGATCCCACCAGTTCAAAAGGCCGTTGCAGAGGCAAAAACAGATTTGGGCTTTCTCCGACTGGACCCAGCAGCCTGGGCGGGTGTCGGCGACATTTCAATAGACTACGCAGTGATGGAAAAAGCCTCGAACCTAAGCGTGGTGCCGTATTCTGCCGGCTGGTCTGATGTCGGAAGCTGGACCGCGGTTCAAGAGCTATCGAACCCCGATGAAGACGGAGTAGCAACCAATGGAGAAGTAACCGCAATCGACTGCCGCAACGTGTTGATACGATCCGAGTCGCCCGCGCTGGAAGTCGTGGCAATGGGTCTTGAAAACGTAATCACCATTGCGATGCCCGATGCGGTTCTGGTCGCGAGCATGGACAAGGCTCAGGACGTGAAACAGGCCGTTACGGCACTAAAGGCCAAAGGGGTGAAACAGGCTGAATCATTGCCTGTGGATCATCGACCATGGGGCTGGTTCGAAAGCCTAGTGATCGGCGACAGGTTTCAGGTCAAGCGCATCCATGTTCATCCAGGCGCGTCGCTCAGCCTGCAGTCTCACCATCATCGTTCCGAGCATTGGATCGTGGTCGAAGGCACAGCCAAGGTCACTATCGATGATCAGGAGCGTTTGGTAACCGAAAACCAGTCAGTCTATATTCCACTGGGAGCCACGCACCGAATGGAAAACCCTGGGAAAGTTCCTATGGTCTTGATCGAGGTTCAGACCGGCACCTACCTGGGTGAAGACGATATCATCCGATACGAGGACATTTACGCCCGGGATTAATTCCGGGCGATCCTAACGCGCGCCTATTCAGTAGCGGTTTCCAAGCTGAGGACCAAAACTTAGCAAAACATTTCCTGGGCGGTCGGCCCGGTCAGACAGGATTGACGCTATTCACGGCAGGGTAGCGCGCAACCGAAGTTTCGGACCGACGCCACAGGAGGACCCCCGTGTCACAAACATCCCCCCGATTGAACCTGCCTTTGCTGCAACCGGCACAAGCGCAAAAACATGTTACCCACAACGAAGCCCTGAGACAGCTCGATCTGGTCGTGCAACTCTCGGTACAGTCAACGGATTCCGGAACCCCACCTGTTGTCCCCGCGCAAGGCGAAGTTCATGCTCTTGGAGCCAACCCGACCGGCGACTGGGCAGGGCATGCCGGCGAGCTTGCCGCCTGGTTGGACAACGCCTGGCATTTCGTGACCCCCGGCATCGGCTGGCGCGCCTGGGATGAAGCGACCGGAGTTCTGAAATACTGGACAGGAACAACTTGGGCCCCCCTGCCAGTCAGCACTCAGAACCTTGACGGAGTCGGGGTGGCTACAAATTCTGACAGTACGAACCGCCTGTCCGTTCGCAGCCCTGCGACCTTGCTGAGCCACGAAGGTGGCGGACATCAGTTAAAGATCAACAAAGCCAGCGCAGGTGATACAGCATCGCTGTTGTTTCAATCGAACTGGACCAGTCACGCTGAAATGGGACTGTCTGGCGGCACCGGATTTTCCATCAAAGTGTCTCCCGATGGCAGTAACTGGACGGAAGTGATGACCTTTGATCCTGTTGCCGGAACCGTGTCAGGGACAACTGTTCAGGCAGTTGCCAGTGATACAACCACAGGCCGCCTGATGCGCGCCGATTACGGATACGGACCCGGCAACCTTCTTGGAACAGTGACGGAAAACGCTGGTGTTCCGACCGGAGCGGCCATTGAGCGCGGCAGCAACGCCAACGGAGATTACGTACGGTTTGCCGACGGTACTCAGATCTGTACGGCCACGCCTGCACCCGTGGCCTGCACGACTGCTGAGGGCGCTCTTTTCAAAAGCGGCCCAATAACCTGGGATTTTCCGGCTGACTTTTCGACGCCCCCGAACCTGAACGGCTCTGGAGGCGTTGCTACCCGGTTTACCGGGTTTGATACGCCTTCGTCGTCCCAATCGACATTCATTGTCTTCTCGGCGATCTCGGATTCGGCAGCCCTGGCGCCGGCCGTCACAGCCATTGGTCGCTGGTTCTGACAGGCAGGGCCGCCTGGATACCGGATCAGGCGGCTATTCCGACCGAAGATCGGTTGCGACCCGTTCCGCGCCATCCCCGCATCACCGGGTTTGCAGCCTTTCACCACTCCGGAAAAAGCTAGATGGTTGCTGGAACTCCCGCTTAAGGAATGCAGCAAACAACGCATAGAGGGAGGTTGCACCCAGCATACTTGCGCGATCTGCCCGTCTGACGTCTCGTGCCAGGTCGAAACCGCAAACAATATTCGTTTACAATCAATCAGAATCGGTAGGTCGCCCCGATCACCGGCCCGGACTGACTGAACTCGAAATCGTTGCCGCCGATCTCATGGTCGAAGGCGATATAGCGATATCCGCCACGGATCACCCATCTATCATTGATGGCATAATCTGCCGTCAACAGAACCTGCCAAGTTTCGCTGCCGTTGCGGAAGCCGCCATAGTCAACGAACCCGGTTCCCGTCCATTTTTCAGAGAAGACGAAACGTGCCCTTGCGCCAATGACCGGATCGACCCAATCGCCGTCAACTGTAGTCGTACGCCCCGGTGCCGAGCTGGGCGTCAGCGTGAAATTTGTTTCGGTGCTGAACCATCTGAAACCACCAGCAATGTCCAGTTTAACAGTAGGATCTTCATAGACCCGATAAGCCACGTATCCACTGAGGAATTGGGTGGTAAATGATGTGTCGAGACTGGATCCAGCCGGACCGGATCCGGTGTTGCTAAAAGATAAATTTGTATAGTTGTAGTCTGCCAGCAGGCTCCAACGCCCATTGGATGCCGCAAACGCGCCCATGAAGGCGAAATCCAGGTTGCTCAAAGCGTCAGAAAAACTCAACGTTCCGTCCAATGTCCCCGACGGCGTTTCGATAGACGTTTCTGTTTCAGGCATGAAAAGATAAACCGTAGCTTCATAGGACCAATCGCTTTGCTGCGCGGAAGCGGTTGTTCCAGTCGCCATAACCAAGGCTAAACCGATCCCTTTAATCCCATATTCTATATTCATTTCGTCCCTCCAGTATTTCAGATGTAATTCAACTTCTTAGTGATCCAGAACAGGTTTTCCGCCAACACACCAATTGCGCCGGCCTTGTCCGTTACCACAAGCGTGGTGCCAGAGGTTCCTAACGGGAGCTCATCGATATTCAACTGGTCCGGAATTTCGATCAACACCGGATAACTGGACACACCGGCCAGATCACGCAGTGATGGGAGGCCCGTACGCAAGTCGACAGCTCTCTCTGCCGCTCCCACGGGCAGCGATACGACTGTCCCAGAAATCTCGCTGCCCGGCAAGGTTCGCAGAGCAAGGCGTATCTTGCTGCCGACGGCAACATTCATACGGCTTGATTGCGGTAGACTTGCGATCAGATAGCGGTCATCGGGGACAATAAAAGAAGTAGCCCTCTGTGCAACGGACACACGATTTCCGGGACGTAGAGAAACGGCTGTGACAAAGCCGCCCTCGGGCGCGCGCAGATTTGCGGACTGTTGATCGATGGCAGACATGGATTCCTGCAACTGGAAGGTTGTCGTTGCCCCTCGCTTTTCGAGATCGACAAAGTCGTCACGGCGCTGGACGCCAAAGGTCAATTGCGCGGTGAGGGATTCAATGTCGGCTTCCGCCGCTGCCAGGTCGGACTGTAACTGATCTGCCGCAGAACGAGCAGATTCAAGACTGGCCGTCCGGCGGGCGACCTCAATCCGAAAAGGCGTATCGTCGATCCGGAACAGCGGATCCCCTTTCGCGACCCGCTCATTGGGGCGAACTGAAACGTCAATGACGGTACCTGACACATTAGGGGCAATGTTGGTAGCAACACCCTGCGCTGAAAAAGGACCAGTCGGCGTGGTGTGGTTGAGGGCCCCGATTACAACCAGAGCAATGATTGCGGCGCCCCCGTAGACTACAGATTTCCAGAACCGGTTCCATGGAAGCAGCCCGAGCTTGGAAAACACCACCCAGATCACTCCGAAATAGAGCCCTAAAACAATAAGCATACGCTTACTCCGGTGCGCAGAGCTGCTGATACCAGTGAGTTGCAGTTTTGGTTATGGATGCAGCGGGAATAGTACGCCAATGTTGCCCCCTAACTTGTCACTCGCATGACCGCGCATTTCTGTTGATACGCGCGGCCCTGTTTCATTGTTGCACCGAAGATCGTTTGACCATGAAAGCCTCGACTGCCTGTTGAGTTTCCGGTCGCAGGTTTCCAATTCCTTCATACGGCATACCTGTGGCAGGGCCAGTATCTGGATACAGCTCTTTTCTCGCCATGTGGCGTCCCAGTATACGGATGAACTCCTGCCCGCCCCACGCACCAACTTCGGTTGAAACCGGGTACTTTTCGTGCGTGTCGCGCATCACATCAAAGAAATCTGCAATGATCGCATTTTGACCCGGCCCGGGCAGGTTGAGCTTCAGCTTGTCCTTGACGATCGCCTTCGGAGTACTCACCGAATAGATAATCACATGATCACGCCGACCTTTGCTTTCATCTTGAAACAGGATCGAGGCAGATTGATCCACGCCGTCAATCAACCGGTCTCGGGGAATATGCTGAACCGCGCCGCCGAACCGAGCCAGTGTCGTATAAAGATCAGACACATGAATAATGTTGTTGATCATGCTGTCTGGTTCAATCAGAGCCGGCCACCTTATGAAAGCGTCCACGCGAACCCCGCCCTCGGTCGTATCGCCTTTGCCTCCGCGATAGACCATTGGCGTAAAGCCGGATTCCGGTGAATACTTGGTGAAATGGCCGTTGTCGCCCATCAACACGACAATCGTGTTTTCCGCCACACCAAGCTTGTCCATGCGCGTGAAGATTTCACCCAAATACGTATCCAGCTCTTGCAGTTTGTCGGCGTACAGACCGCCATTCACGCTTTCCGGTCCGTCCCGTCCAGCCCGCGTGTTGTCCAGTGGGATCATCGGCCAGTACTGCAGGAAGAATGGCTCAGTGCCGCCAGCCAAGCGTTCCAGTTCAGCAAGGGTTTTGTCCTGAAAAGCTTGGTTCATCTCGTCATATTTGGCTGCGTTCCAACGTTCACCCGGTTCCATTCGGATTTCACGAACAGGTCCGCCGGCATTTCCTTCGATCACCGTGGCCATGGCCGATGCGTCGGGACGGAACCAGTCGTCGATCGTGTAATCGTCGTCGAAATCTGCAATTCCAACCGAAACCTGTTCGCGGATTGCATCGTCATTGAAAATCGTCAATTGACCCTGCTGATGAACGGCGTGCTGCGCATAGTCGAACCCCTGGTTCATTGCCCAGCTCTCGGCAATGTCACCCATGTGCCACTTGCCGACATGCGAGGTGGCATATCCTTCGGCCTTCAGAACCTCGGCAAGCGTCACTTCCTCTCCGGGCAAACCGAAACCGGCGATGTCGACGGTCGTATCACCCATTCCGATCCGAACCGGTAGACGACCGGTCGTCTGGGCCACACGGGTCGGGGTGCAGGATGGCTCTGTATACATGCGCACCATGCGCATCGCTTCGTCAGAGAAATCGTTGATGTTCGGCGTACTGATACCGCGTACCGCGTTCAATTCTGGGATACCCATATCCCCGAAACCGATGTCATCGACCAGAATACTTATGATGTTCGGAGGATTGCCGCCGTTCTCTTCACGAAACGCCGCGAGAGCCTGATCAACGGCGGTATCATCCTGCTCCCAGGCATCCTTGTTCTGGGCCTGAAGGATATAGAATTCGGAATCATGCGCAATGGGTGCATTCTGCGCGTAGGCTGGTGCGCTGATCGCCAGAGAGCCGAGCAAAAAAAACTTTAGATCCATTTCTTTAGATATCCTTTTTTATTGGGTTTTCTTCTCGCTCCAGACCCTGTGCGATAAGATCGTGGGCGACACTGGACAGTGTCTGACCAGTTGACTCCGCAAGACGTGTGAGCCTGTGACGCTGTGAGGGTGTAAGAAGGGTCACGATCCGTTCGGACCGCACTTCCGCTTTCGGAAGCTGAGGGCGACCACGTTTGGGCGAGGCAAGCGGATCGGGCAATTTCATTTGAACATATTCCTATGTTTCGACTAAGCTTTTCATGCAAACTACAGGGGAGAAATATTGGACCGCATCAAAAAATCGACAAAACAAGACTTGGCGCTGCCAGAAGCACCCCGGTTTTTTGAAGCCACTTTTCGGGATCCGAACCAGATCGCCGCAATATCCAAATGGGATATGGACTTCCGTCAAATCGAAGACGGCGAAATGCAGGCGGATTTCAAAGTTAGGTCCGGCCCACTTGTTTCCGTTGTAAAGTTTGGTTTCTCTCGACGTGTGCACCAGATCGGCGCGTCTCCGAAAGGCCATCTCACGTTTGGCATCCCTACCCATTCAAAACTAACGGACTGGAACGGTATCTGCATTGAAACACCACCGTTTCTGTCCTTCGGCAGCGGCGATGAGTTCGACTGTATCAGCGACAGCGGGTTCGGCGGATATACGATGACAGTTGAAACTGAGTATGCGATGAAAATCGTTGAAAAGTTGGGGATCACAGCCTCTGATACAGAATTTGGGGCATTTTTGTTACCTGCAACGCCACCTGATCGCTCAGCTACGCTTCTGAACGACATTCAGGCTTTGTTGGCGAACCCAATTTCGTCGGAACAGGGCGAAACCCATTTGATCGAGGAGTTGCTCCGGATCGCTTCGGGGGGCGGGGCGGATCGCAGAGAACCGCGGATTAACCGAAAAGCTCTGGCACTCTCTGCGGCAGTCGATCGGATGACGGCGAACCCAGACGAAAACGTCCCCATCAGCGAGATCTGCGGGGATATCAGTGTATCTTTGCGAACATTGGAACGCGCGTTCAACGAAAAATTCGGAATCGGCCCAAAGGCATATTACACGAGACTCCGCCTCAACTGGGTTCGTAGGTTGCTTGTGGAGCAGGGCAGCGAAATATCAATCTCCGACGCTGCAAACAGATATGGCTTTTGGCATATCGGACAGTTCTCACAGGATTACCGAAAATGTTTCGGCGAATTACCATCGGCTACTGTCGATTGAGCACCATTGTCTTTGTGTTGTCTGTGACCATGACTTTTCATGACATCAAACCCAAAACGGCGTAAAAGTTCTGCAAGCCAGGCTCTGGCCGTATTCCTCTTCAGGCACGTGCGCCGTCATGATCTACAATGTCTTGCTCAACTCTCGCGACTTCGCCGCGGTTCAAAACCCGCTTACGCGTTCTATCAGCCAGTACATTGACACTGACCCGATCCCATACGCGGTCAAAACCGTGGCATTTCTTCCTACTGGAAGTGCTACCAGCCGCCAGGCCGCCAAAAGCAAAGTCAAAGCAGCAATAAAACTCAGCTGCCCAGCTTCGACACCGAGGTTAAAGGCCAGCAATGCCGCGGGAATATCGTTGGAGGGCAGTCCGATGTCAGCCAAAGCCCCTGCAAAACCAAGGCCATGCAAAAGACCGAACCCGAAACAGACGATCCAGGGTTTCTGCTTTGACAGCCGAAACCGTCCTTCACCGCCTTTGACAATCTCCATCGCCAGAAACACGATGGACAGTGCGATAACGGCCTCGACCGGTGGTCCGGGAACATTCAAAACGCCAATCGTTGCCAACGCCAATGTTATTGAATGCGCAAGTGTGAACGCTGTTACTGCCCCCACAAGTTTCCACGGATCACGGACCAGAACAAACAGCGCGAAGACAAACAGAAGGTGATCCCAGCCTTCCAGTATATGCTCGAAACCCAACTGAGAATATGCTGCAAACACTGACCATGTCGACTGTTCAGAAGGTATGATTTGAACACTGACATCCGGGGTAAAACGAAGCGTCGCAGGTTCAGCATCCAGAGGGTGTAAACGCACCAACACATCGTTTCTCTGGGTCTCAAGGCCTTCAATGGCAATGGGTTGACCCGCGATATCCGCGTGGCACTCGACGATCCAGGATGAAATCCACGCTCGGCTGTCGGAAACAGGATCAGGACCACGCGCCGGAGTGCAGCCATCTGGCAATATGGCGTCAATCGCCATCGGTTGACCATTCACATCAGGCTTTCGCCAATGAACGCTCCAGGTATTGGAGGCGATTTGACGAATTTCCAGATATCCCGGATCAAGCGCATGCGCAGTGGCGAAATTTGCAGACCACACGAACAGCAGCGCAAACAGCAAGCAAATCGCGGCTCTCATTTGGCAGGGCCTGAAAGATCGGGCGCCACAATCTCGTAGTTTTCGGTAAGAGAGTCGTATTGCGCTTGCGCCAGAGCTTCACTCATTTCCCGACGCCAATCCCGCAGCACCGCGTCGTGGATTTCAGCCAAAGGAGGTGTTTGACTGGGCTCGATAGCAACGACCTCAACAAGGTGAATTCCGTAACCTGACTGGATCGGCCCCGTCCACTGACCTGTTTCGACCTCTGTGATGCCTTTCGAAAAACCTCCTCCAAAGACCGACTCGATGACCCGCGTCGCGGACAAGGGCATTGACGCCGGCAGCAATGTCGGACCGCCCAAATCGGAAAAGTCGTGCTGCGCGCGCAGGGTGGCCAGTGCTTTCTCGATTTCGGCCTCTCCGGGATTCTCTCCAAGAAAGACCTGATTAAAGGCAACCATGACAGGCGTTGCATAGCGTTCCGCGTTTTCCTGAAGAAATGCCTCCAGATCTTCGTCCTCCGGAACTACCGACGTTGCAATGGCTTCGGTCAGAAAGTCCATTTTTTGACTTAACCGGGTTCTTATCAAGGTATCTCCGCGATCCAGACCAAGCTTTCTTGCTTCCCTGACCAGAACCTCTTCCCGAATTGATGCACCGACCAAAGCTTCTAACTCCGCTTTACTTGGCGGGCGTTTCCACTGCGCTTCGAACCGAGCAGACAATAATGCGACGTCATTTTCGTCGATTGTTATCACCTCAAGATCTTCGACGGTCTCGTTGTCCGGTGCAACAATATCGAACCAAATAAAAATAGCCGCTCCAATCAAGAAAAAATGGAACAGAGGTTCTTTCAGTATTCGCATGGAGTCTCCTGCGTAAAACGTGCTCAGGTTCTACGTACAGATGCTGTCATCAACCGGTTGGGTTTTGCAAGAAAATGAGCAGTCCAGGTGTTCCGGAAACGTTGTGAATTCGCCGAGGTGGCGATCACCGCCTCGGCTTTCAATTCGTTTGTTGAGCGGGTCACTCTGCCGGTGTGTACCAGATCGGGGACGAATATGCGCGCTCCTGATGGGTAAGCACTGCATCCTCGGGCAATTCGATACCATACTTCAGCTTGTCGTACAGAATCCAACGCGGGGTCGGAATTTCGATGGCGCGGACATAATAAAATGCGCGCGCGTTCGGATCGAAGTCCGGGTCTGACCATACGGTGACAAGTTCGGCCGTTCCGATTGTGTTGGTCCAGCTGGCGGTGTCCACGTCCACAGTGTTCCCGACCGCAGGGACCTTGCCGTTTTGATCAACTTCACGGTTATCCGACCACGCGACGTCATAGACCTTCTCCTGCATGACACCTTCGGAATCGAGCCATCCTTTTATCACTTGAACACGATCCAGATTGGCACCAACCGGGTCGCGCAGGGCGGCGATCAGGAAGCTTGGCGCACCCTCACCCTCGCGCGGGCGCAGATCCGAGCCCATAGGCACCCCTTTGGTATAGCCAACATTGGCAAGGAAACGGGTTTCAACATCAGCGTCACTGAAATCCCATCCGCCAAAGAACCGCAGACCGATCCGGGGGCCGGTCGTTGCGTAGGTTTCGCGGCGCTTGAACGCATCAAAGATCGCCGCGCGCGTATTCTCGGTAGCCCAGACAGCCGTGTATCCGGAGGCGACGAGCAGGTCACCGGGAATTTCACCAAGGTCATTGGCTATGAACGGATGCTTGATACGCGAGGCTGAGGGCTCGACGCTGACGGATTTTCCAAAGAAATTGTCTTCTTCGGCGGTGGCCAAAGAGGTATGGCTGTCCGTCGCGCCGCCCATACCGAACTTGTATGGGTTCACGCCAAACTTTTCTTCCAGCATCAAACCGCGCTTCAGCGCCTCGCGAGCGTATTCACCAGCCAGCATGTCATCGGTCTTCAACTCGGTAATATCCAGATTGCCGACGTCCCAGTTCTCATAGTCCGCAAATTCGTCATCCGGGCTCAGGAAAGGGTGCGCTTCGCCGTCACCCTTGATCTGCGTGACCTCGTAATGGGGCTCCCATTTCGCGCGGGCCGCGACATATTCCTCGTCAACCTTGCCGCCGTGATACGTGTCTTCGGTTGGGAACATCCATCCGTTCGACAGGTTTCCGTTATGGGCAAAGGCCACTGCACGCCCCCCCGTTCTTTCCTGATACTCTTCAAGCCAAGCGTATAGCGCCTTTGGATCCGTATCACCGTAGGGAGGCTGGGTGACCGGTGGCACCATTTGAAGCGCCCTGATTGGCCCATCGCGCAGCATGACATTCCGGTGCAAGTTGAACCCTTTCGGCACCGAGGTCCATTCAAAGCCGATGAAAGCAGTAAAGCTGCCGGGATCATTGTGCCGCTCGGCCGCCAGGACAATGCTTTCCCAGGTAAACGCAAAAGCATCGGCACCTGGGCTGTACGCCTCCAACAGGACTTCTGGCAGTGTCATTTGCGAAAAATTGGTAATGATGTCGAAAGCTGCTTTACCGGCTTCTTCCCCGCCGGCTTTGTACCCCTCGTACCACTCCAGTCCTTTCGGATCAGAAAGAACGCCCGGCTTACCGGCCTGCAAATCTGGCGCAAACCCCATCAGATCTGTGTGATCCGTGAGAACCATCCAATCCAACGGTCGTGACAGTCTTACAGGTTGACCCGTTGAAGAAATGACCTGCTCACCCTTGGCGAAACGCCATGCCTCATCCGGTAATAAGGTGTTCCCGAAAGCACCCGCATCCAGCGAAAGCCCGGTGTGAAGGTGAGTGTCCCCCCATAATGGGCGTTCAGGAAATGTGCGTTGGGCGTAAGGGGAATAGGGCTGATCAGAAAACAATCCCTCAGCAGCATCTTCGCTGGGTACGGCGTCAGCGACAGCAGCAGCAGGGACCAATACGAGTGAGATTATGCAAGCAGATTTCCGAAACAAAGTGACCTCCCAG
This sequence comes from Ruegeria sp. CDSA141, assembly GCF_059612005.1. Taxonomy (NCBI): domain Bacteria; kingdom Pseudomonadati; phylum Pseudomonadota; class Alphaproteobacteria; order Rhodobacterales; family Roseobacteraceae; genus Ruegeria; species Ruegeria sp. CDSA141. Next base: position 142,126 of record NZ_JBXWPT010000006.1, on the reverse strand, counting down.
TTCAGGAATACTTAGCGGTGTGGGCGAATTTCATCGCGCCATTGTTATATTCCCATTTTCTTATATCACATTCTATCGAACAACAGGTTTTTTTAATCTGAGAGCTGCAAACCCGCGCAATCAGGAAATTTGGCGCAAGCCGCTAAGGTGATCGCGAGTCGTGTTCACCTGACAAGACCCGTCGGATCACCTTATCTGATAGTAAAATGAAAGCTTCCGGCTGACGCCCCCAGGCGGGCGCGGGAAAGGTGCGGCAGTTCGAACCTGTTCTTTGGCTGCGCGCTCTATTTCCGGCGAGCCAGAGCTTTCAACGACATCAACCCAAGCCAACGAACCATCCGGGTCAATCTGGAAAAACACACGCGCATAGCCGCGACCGGCAACGTAAACGATTGGCGCTCGATTCAGATGAACAAGAACCTGACCTGCATAGTTCGTGCTGTCCGAGTTTCCCGGCCCCCGCCCGCCTGAACGGGTGCCGCCGCGGTTTTGTCGGAAGGCGTCGATACCCTCTCTTTGATACGTCGCCAGGGGTGATTCAATCGTTTGTTCCGGAAAGCGAAGAGCTTCAAAGTTGTTCGACGGATTCAATGCCCCGCGCAATGCTGGTTGCGGACGGCGGTCTGGAAGACGTGGCCGGAGTGACGAAACCACGGCCTGTTTGGATTCATTCGCTTCCGTATCGGGTATGGGCAGTTCGGCGTCTTCGTCTAAGGGTTCCGATGCTTCATCCGGTATCACAGGTTCAAGTGGTGGCGTGTTTTCCGGAGCAACCGGAACCACTTCAACCGGTAACGCGGCAATCTGTTGCTGTTCCTCGGTCACCGGTTCTTCAGCAGAAGTCGGCTCAACTGGAGCAACCGTCTCGCCAGCCGGCACCTCAGGTGTTTCGGCCACTGTTTCAGGCTCTGCGGAGGTGGCTCCGCCAGCCTCATCGGGTTCGCCCTTCTCCTCTTGGTTCTGTTCTACAGGTTCTACGATGACTTCATCCGGTGCCCTCGGCTGAATGATCATTGAATCGCCGGTGTCCGGTGCGTAAGTCTCCTGCGGGTTCGGCGATGCAACGCGGGCATCGCTTGTCGGAATCTCCGCCTCTTGCGGCTGGGTTGGCGGCTCGACCGGGGGTGTCGGCGGCTCATTCGGCTCGGGCCGAACGGGTTCAATCCTGGTATCGGCAAACTCTTCGAACGCGTTGCTGAGTTCGATTGTGTCTGTACTGTTTTCGCCCGAAGCCTGATTTGACAACTCTGGCACTGTAAAGATCAGGCCCATGAGATGCACCAGCACGGAAATCGAAATCGCAAAGATTGCGACGAAAACCGACCGCCTGATCATTCGAGAGCCTGTTCGGTCACCAGGAATACGGATGGCGCACCCAACCGGCGCAGACTGCTGGTGACCTCCATCAATCGAGGGGCCGACGCATCCCTGTCAGGAACGATCCGCACGGGTCCCGATTCATGCGCAGCCATGAAAGCTTCTGCCTCGATCGGATTGCCGCGAAAACTCAGCGTTCCGTCCCGATGAAGAACAAGCGCATCTGGCGGCTCACGGCCTTCAAGATCCGCAGTGTTCACCAAATTCAGATCAGGATCCAACGGCGGTGCGATCGTACCTGTAATAAGAAAAAAGATCAGGATCAGAAAGACGACGTTAATCAGCGGAATGGTGGAATCTCGATTTCGACCGGGTCGGATGTAGCGGATCATTGCCTCACTCCAACACTCTGACCGTCAAACCTTCGCGCCCACGCAATGGAGCAAGCAGGTCCACAAGACGTTGCGCGGTTGTCTCAGGATCAAGGCTTACCAGAACCTGACCGGCTTGGACCTGATCCACCAATTCCTCAAGCGACAAGGGTTGACCGTTCAGGACCACACGCGCCGGACCAAATTGCACGAAAAGGCGCTCGGGCGGCTCAACGTCGGCTTTCCTGCCTGTGGCTGCGCTGCTCAACTCGATCTCGCTGAATCGCGAAAACGTTGAGGACAGCATGAAAAACAGCAAAAGCAGAAAGATCACGTCGATAAGAGGCGTCATCGACATGCGTCGCCGCACAAAAGGCGCAGTGTTACGCATGTTCTGGGGCGACCGGGACTTGTGCGACCGCCTCTGTGCTTTGAATGGAATGACCCGGGACCAGAACCGTACGCAAAGCCTTGTCCGCAAAAACACGCTCGCGTGCGGTTCGACTTTCAAGCCAGGACAAAACCATCGATGTCGGCATCGCAACAGCCAGACCTACAGCGGTGGTTATCAGGGCCACCCAGATCCCCCCGGCCAAAAGCGATGGATCAACCGATGACCCAGCGGTTTGCAAGCTTTGGAAGGCACTGATCATACCCAGCACCGTACCAAAAAGACCCAGCAAAGGCGCCAGCTGCGCCACGGTGTCCAATAATCGAAAACCGCGTTCCAACCCGGCAAGCGCCAGACCCGCTTCGGCATCCAGCCGGTCATCGGCCCCGGGAACCCCCGTTGCGTTCATCGCCGCGCCTACAATGGGGGCAAGATAACTGCTGCTGTCCGCCAGTCTTGCACGTGCAGCACCTTGATCTCCTGCATCCCAGGCAGCCAGAGCTTCAGACAGCACCTTGTGTCGCCCGACACCGCAGGCTGCAAATTGCCAGAGCTTGTAGAGAGTGACCGCCAGCGTCAAAACCGACATTGCGATCAATATCGCCACAACTGGCCCGCCCAGTTCAAAAATCTCGCGAAGTGCGGCTAGAGGGCTCATCCCAACAACTCCATTTCCACCCTGCTGCTCAGCGTCAGTGTGCTGTCGCATATGTCGCTTTCGGAACCATCCACAACGCAGGAGCTTGCGCCGTTGATCAAGGCTTGCCCAACTGCGTCACATGTTCTGTTGGGAAGGTCGAACTGGCGCACCCTGGGTCGGCTGGCCGGCAAGTCGCGAAAATCGAACAGCGAGAGGTTCAAGACACCACCTTCGGTGTCGAAAATTACGGTTTTAAACACAGCGCCATCAATCTGCTGCCCGGTCTCATTCTTGACCAGAAACGTCAATCTGCACGCGCCGGCGACATCCTCAGCCGAGTTCAGTTCCACAAATAGTCGGGCAGAGGATTCGGCGCCAGATTGCGCAGATGCTGTGGACAGCAAACAGCCAGAAAACATGGCCGCGACAATAAGGCGAAGAAACAGCATGAACAGACTCCGTGTTGCAGCGCTGGAACAATAAGGCAGCGACCGTCAGCTTGCCCATCTGCGTTTCTACCTGAGGGGCATGTCACATTAAAGAGCCGCGAATGGTGGCATAGAAAAAGGATCGTAGCGTGTGTTGATGTACATACACACACGGTAAGACATACGTTGCTCGATAAGAATTTCAACTCCGTCCAAGACTGCCCCGCGCATCAGCACAAGCAGGAAGATATTGTCGGGTCAAATCTGAAAAGCCAGCAACTCTCGCACTTTTTTGATACGGGTGCTTAACACGCAAAAAAGAAGCGAAACTGCGCCAAATCGGGTCTTCAGGGAAGTGTGCCTAAAGCGCTGTTTGAAGGCCGTTTTCACATAAAACTTGCTTAGAACGCGAAAAGTCATGCATATTTGCCTAAATTCCTGATGCTTATGAATAATAAAACTATGCTTTTTGAGGGGCAAATTTCGGGCACAGTGCAATTTGCACGTATCAAGACCCATTGGGGGAAGGGGCGCGAGTTTGTCGTTGTTAAAGATTTTCCTAGTTCTATGCGTTGTCGTAATCATACCGTCGCAGACCATCGCCAACATTGGAAAAGTAATAAGCGTCAAACAAGGCGCTCACATCACGCGAGCGGGAAAAGTACAACCTGTGTATTCGGGAATGGAGGTTGTGTCGGGCGACGCACTCACCACTGATCGGACAGGCCTAATTCAAATCGTTTTTGTGGATGACACCAAGATTGCCATTGGCCCCAACGCGCGCATGGTGCTGGATGTGACCATGTTGCGAAGTAACCGCAAGGCCAAGAGCTTTGCTGTTCAGGCCTTGGGTGGCAGTTTTCGGTTTATTTCCGGAAAAAGCCGAAAGAGAGCCTACTCGATCAGGACTCCGTCGGCGACAATGGCCGTGCGCGGCACGACCTTCGACATGTGGGTCGTGTCGGAAAAACAAAGCGCGATGCTTGTCCTGCAGGGCACGGTCCGCATGTGCGGCAGCCAGGGCTCGTGCAGATCTTCGGGACGTCAATGCAGCATGTACGCAACAAGCGGAAACGGAGGTGTCGGTCAGCCTGCCGATCAGGCCCAATACGAACAAGCACTGAAAAGCGGATTTCCCTTCATTGAGTCCCAGGAAGGACTGCTGCCCCCTTTGCAGGTGCGAGTCGAAGGGTGTTCAGGTGATGGAGCCCCCATACGGCGTGTCGAGCCTGACCGGTCGGAAGCCCGTAGAGACCCTCCTCAGCAGCGAGAAGCCCAGAATACGGGCGCCGGACCTTCGCCTTCCGCAAACAATGAACCGGAAAGAGAAGAGCCGGATCGCGAGGAGCCCGAACAGGAAGAACCTGAGCAGGAAGAGCCCGATAGAGAAGAACCGGAACCTGACGAGCCAGAGCGGGAAGAACCTGAGCAGGAAGAACCTGAGCAGGAAGAACCTGAGCAGGAAGAACCTGAGCAGGAAGAACCCGAACAGAAAGAGCCCGAGCGGGAAGAGACTGACCTCTAATTGCTCAAGAACTGCTGTTGCGTACGCAGGCCCGGTTCCATTTATCTGGAGGATGGTGTGAGCGACAAGGTGCGGAAATCCAAGAATGGCCGATGGGCCTTCCGCCTCGTGGGGCTGTGCCTGATCCTATTGGGTTGCATCATCCGAGCGTGGGACCCGTACCCCGTTCGAATGACGCGTCTGATCTATTTCGACGTTTTGCAACGACTGTCTCCGCGGGAGTTCAATCCCGAACTCCCCGTGCGCGTTGTGGATATCGATGAGGCCTCGCTTGCCAGCTGGGGGCAATGGCCCTGGCCCCGAACATTGGTTGCGCAGATGGTTCAAAATTTGGGTGACTATGGCGCCGCTACGATTGCTTTCGACATGCTGTTTGCTGAACCTGACCGGTATTCGCCATCTCACCTTCTGAACGACCCATCGCTGGCGGGTATATTGACAGTGGAACGCCATGCCGAAAAGCTGGACAATGACGTCGTGCTGGGGATGGAAATGGCCTACTGGCCCGTGGTTTTGGGCGTGGCCGCGCGATTGTCAGCTGAAGGGGAACCCATTGCGGCCAAGGCCGGAATCATTGAATTCGGGGAAAACCCTACCGAGGGGCTGATCTCGGTCCCTCATTGGACGCCAATCGCGCCACCGTTGGGTCGGGCAGCTGCGGGTGTTGGTGGGGTCAATGTCTCACCCATCGGTGGAACCGGCATCGTGAGACGTGCACCGGTTCTTTGGAACGGTCCGGAAGGTCCGCTGCCAAGCCTTGGAATCGAAGCCCTCAGGGTTGCCTTGGGTGAGACCAGTATTTTCGTGGAAGGCGCGCCTGACGAAGCAGGCATCATGCTGGCCGCCGAAATCGCCGGATATCGATTGCCTACAACCGAGAATGGCGAGCTTTGGCTGAAATACCGGCGGGACACCCCCGACCTCTACATTTCAGCCAAGGATGTTCTGGAAGGCTCGGAAAACCCCGAGCTGCGATCTGAAATCGAAGGCAGAATAATCCTGATCGGAACGTCCGCTGCCGGATTATTCGATATTCATCAGACGGCACTTGGCGAAAGCGTCCCAGGTGTTTCAATTCATGCTCAGATGATCGAACAAATCCTGACCGATGAAATGCTCAGCCGGTCCGACGTGACCGCAGCGCAGGAATTGCTGGCCTTTGCGTTTCTCGGGCTTGTCGTGATTGCCGTCATGTCCAGCTTTGGCGCCATTGCATCCTTTATCGCCGGTGGCATAGCAGCCGCCGCTGTTCTTACCATCAGCTGGCTGGTTTTTCAAAACCAGTCGGTCCTTTTCGATGCCACCTTTCCCCTGATTGGAGGAATCGCAAATTTTGGTCTGCTGGCGGGGTATCTTTTCGTATCGACCGAGCGCGAAAAGCGCGAAATTCGAAAAGTCTTTTCGCATTACGTGGCCCCGGAAATCCTTGATGAAATGGAGAATACGGGTCACCAGCTGCAATTGGGCGGTGAAAGTCAGGAAATCACCGTATTGTTTTCGGATATCCGCGGTTTCACGGCTCTGTCCGAATCCGCAACGGCCACAGAACTTGTTTCGTTGTTGAATGCGCTGTTTTCCAAGCTTGGGGATCAGATCCTGCATGAGCGTGGTACGATCGACAAGTTCATCGGTGACGCCATCATGGCCTTCTGGAACGCACCTTTGCCCGTTGCCGACCATCCATGCCGCGCAGCGCTTGCCGCGCTCAGGATGCGGGGTGCTTTGGCACAATTCAATGCATCCGACATCATGCGGAACCGAAAGCCGATAGCGCTGGCAACAGGAATTGCCACAGGGCAGGCCTGCGTCGGCAACATAGGATCGCAGAAACGGTTCAACTATACAGTTATCGGAGATGTCGTGAATGTTTCGGCACGTATCGAACAATCCTGTCGAACAGTTGATTATGACATCGTCGTCTCAAACGGGGTTTTTCAAGCTGGACAAGATGACCTGGCATTTCTGGAGGCAGGCCACGTTGATCTTAAAGGAAAAGCCAACCCTGAACCTGTTTTTGTTCTTGTAGGTGATTCCGCTTTGCGGAAGACCACTGCATTCCAAAATCTCCTTGCTCAGCACAGTGATTTGATCTCAGCGCTTAGAACCCGAAAGCCTCAGGGTGACATCGCGCGTTTGTTTCCGCGCTGCGAAAAACTCGCAGAAGATATCGAACCCGGATTACGCCAGTTCTATCGCGCCCTGCCCGGTCGTGCAGCTGATTTCAGAACAGATTCACCATCAGGGCAAGCCATGTTCACCCGATACAATCGAATGAAGGGATCTGGATAGGCGGCGTTCCGCCCCTGTTTAATCCGAAGCTTTGCGTTCCGTCCCATGCAAACAAACACATTCGTTCCGGGCGCGGTATGCATGGGGCCTTGCTGGCCAGATAGCAATTCTGGTCATAAGCCGGAGCCGCAGTCTCGCGATACTCGCGTTCAACTTAGTTGCCCACCTCGTGACAGGTCACGATGAGCAACAAACCCACTCATGGAAGATCGCCATATTCGGACCCAAAAACGCCGACATTGTGCAATGCTCAACTTGAACAAGGTGGCGTGGCAGGAAAAAGACCGCTGATTGAACTTTCAGATCTCACCACAAGGCCCGTGCGATGAATACCGCCTGACTTCGGCAACTCATAAAAAACCCAACACACAAACCCTTCATCATCGGTTGTTATTCGAGACGGGAACCCTGAGGGTCGAAGCGGTAGACCCTGCTCGGTGAATACCCAAACCGGATGCTCTGACCGGCCTCAACCTGATGCTGCCCGAACAGGCGTGCGGTGATCTGGTGATCCTGCATCATGGCAATCACGTTGGTGTCACCGCCCAAATGCTCGACATGGGTGACGTTTGCGACAACCGGGCCATCATCAGACAAAAACAGGTCTTCCGGGCGGATTCCCGTTGTAATGCTTGCGCTTTCGCCAATCATGCTGGCGGGAAAGAAATTCATCGACGGCGCCCCAAGGAAACCGGCCACGAACTGGTTGGCGGGGTTGTTGTAAAGCTCCATCGGGCTGCCGACCTGTTCCACACGCCCGTCGCGCAGAACGACGATCTTGTCGGCAAGAGTCATTGCCTCGGTCTGGTCATGGGTCACGTAGATCATCGAAGCGTCAAGCTGCCGGTGCAGGTTCGCAATTTCCAACCGTGTATTCATACGCAGAGCCGCGTCGAGATTGGACAGAGGCTCGTCGAACAGGAACAGCTTCGGTTCCCGCACGATGGCGCGACCGATGGCGACGCGCTGGCGCTGACCACCGGACAGTTCGGAAGGATATCTGTCGAGGTAAGGTTCGAGGTTCAGCATCTTGCTTGCCCTGGCAACACGCTCTTCGATGACCTGCCTGCTCTGGCCCTCCTGTTTCAGCGCCAATGACATGTTCTTGCGCACGTTCAGGTGGGGGTAGAGAGCATAGCTCTGGAACACCATTGCGATACCGCGCTTTGAGGGCGGGGTGAGGTTCATGACCTCACCGCCGATGCACACGTCGCCCGACGTCACATCCTCCAACCCCGCGATGACACGCAGAAGGGTGGATTTACCGCAACCCGAAGGGCCGACAAAGACGACAAATTCGCCCTCGTCAACTTCGATATTGATATCCCTGAGGACCTCGACGGTGCCGAAGGACTTGTTCACGTTTTGCAGCGTCAGGGCGGTCATATGCGTGCCTCTTTCAGCGAAATGGGTTGGCCTGTACGGATGCTTTCATCAGCGGCCAGGCAGATGGCCAGCGATTGCACCGCGTCGTTCATGTGGCGGGTCAGATCGATATCTTCGGCGATGGCGCGCAGCATATAGGCTTGCTCGGCGTCGCAGAGGTCCTGATGGCCGGGTTCATCGGGCAGGTCGATCGTCTGGTCACCTTCGGGGCGGTGAACCAGAAGACTGCCGACCTTAGTGTGACCGTCGATATCGGCCGATGCGCCCTTGTTGCCATCAGTGATCGAGACCGAGCCGTTGGGTGAGATGATATCTTTCACGAAGAACGCGGTTTCGGACATCATCGGGCCCCAGCCGGCTTCGTACCAGCCGAGCGAGCCGTCTTCGAAGATCACCTGGAACTGGCCGTAGTTATACATATCTTCGGAAATCTCGTCACTAAGACGCAGACCCATGCCATGCACGCGGACGGGATCGGAGTCGGTGATCTGGCACATCACATCGACGTAATGCACACCGCAATCGACGATAGGGGACGTCGTCTGCATCAAGGCCTTGTGCGTTTCCCATTCCGCCCCGCTGCTTTGCTGGTTAAGGTTCAGACGGAAGACATATGGTCCCCCGAGTTCGCGCGCCTCCGCGATCAGGCGCATCCAAGAGGGGTGGTGCCGCAGAATGTATCCGATCACCAGTTTCCGGTCAGTTTCCACTGCTTTTGCGACCACGCGTCTGGCGTCCGCAACCGTCGTGGCCAGTGGTTTTTCAACAAAGACATGCGCGCCTGTTTTCATTGCGGCGCAGGCGAAGTCTGCGTGGCTGTCGGAATAGGTTGCGACGACGACCAGATCGGGGTTTGTCTCGGCCAGTGCCGCCTGAAAATCCGTATAGGCCGGATAGCCTGACAGATCGGTATGATCCACTCGACCTGAGCGGTTGACCAGTCCCACGAGCTGCGCGTCGGGGTGACGATGATGGGCCAAGGCATGGCTCAGGCCCATGTTGCCAAGACCAGCGATCAGAACCCGGGTCATTTGACAGCTCCTGAAGTGATGCCACGGATCAGCTGGCGCGAGAAGATAACGTAGAGCACCAAAACTGGCAGGATCGCCATGCTGAGTGCGGAAAGAACTGCGTTCCAGTCGGTGACAAACTGGCCGATGAAGACTTGACTGCCCAGCGTCAGGGTTTTGGTCTCTTCAGCGGGTGCCAGAATCAGCGGGAACCAGAGATCGTTCCAGATAGGGATCATGTTGAAAACAGCGACGGTTGCCATGGCAGGCCGAACCAGAGGCAGCACCAACCGAAAAAAGATCGTGTATTCCGAAAGCCCATCGATGCGCCCTGCGTTCTTCAGGTCATCACTGACCTGGCGCATGAACTCGGACAGGATGAACACGGCCAACGGCAAGCCCTGTGCCGTGTAGACGAAGATCAGGGCCCAGAGCGTGTTCACAAGCCCCGTTGCGACCATCATCTCCAGAATCGCCACTGTGCCGATGCGGATTGGGATCATGATCCCAAGTGCCAGATAGAGTCCCATCAACATGTTGCCCTTGAACCGGTATTCGCTGAGGGCAAAGGCCGCCATGGCACCGAACAGCAGGATAAAGGTCAGTGAAGCCACGGTGACGATCAGCGAGTTCTGAAAGTAGAGGAAGAAATCCCCCTGTTTCATCACCGTCTGGTAGCCGATCAGGGAAAAGCTTTCGGCATCAGGCAATGCGAGCGGTTCGCGAAAGATGGCACGGCGCGTTTTGAAGCTGTTGATGATGATCACGAAAACCGGGAACAGGGCGATCAGAGTGTAAAGGATCAACGCTCCATGCATTGCGGCGGTATTCAGCGGATTCGAGCGTGCTTTGTTCATTGCAGAGCCCTCACAACTGATACCGGCGCATCCGGGTCTGGATGCCGAAAAGGTAAATGCAAACACCGACAAGGATGATGGCGAACATGGCACCGGCAATGGCGGACCCCATATACGGATCACCCAATTGCAGCTGGAAGCCAAAGAACGTGCGGTACATGAAAGTGCCCAGGATGTCGGTCGAAAAATCTGGCCCCGCCAGCGCGCCCTGAGAGACATAGATCAGATCGAATGCGTTGAAATTGCCCACGAATGTGAGGATCGAGATGATCCCGATCGAGGGCAGGATCAGCGGCAGTTTTATTTTCCAGAAAGCCGAAGCTCCGGTGATCCCGTCAATCTCGCCGGCTTCAAGAATTTCTTCAGGGATCGACAACAGGGCCGCATATATCAGCATCATCGGGATGCCGACAAATTGCCAGACCGAGACGAGCGCCAGAGTTGTCAGCGCGTATTCTTCCTTGCCTAACCACGGAGCAAACAGGGATTTCAGGCCAACAGCGTCCAGCATCGAGGGCGCAATCCCCCAAAGCGGAGACAGGATCAGTTTCCAGGCAAAACCCACGATCACGAAGCTCAGGATCGTCGGAATGAAAATGGCCGACCGGTACAGTGCGGCAAAGCGCAGCCTCGGGTGTGACAGGATCGCGGCCAGAGCGATTCCGATGGGGTTCTGCACCAGCATGTGGATCAGGAAGAACCAGAAGTTGTTGCCCAACGCATTCCAGAATTGCTCGGACCACAGCGGATCAAAGAACAAGGTTCGGAAATTCTCCAACCCCACATACACACGTGCCTGATCGACTTCGGTGAACAGCGCGAAGCGCAGTGTATTGAACAAGGGCAGGATCATCACCGCCGTGTAGACCAGCACCGCAGGTGCAAGGAAAACGACGATGTGCCAGCGTATGCGGCGCGTCTGCATGGGATTCTCCGGGGAAAAGTGTCGGGCGCGGCGCGATGGGCCGCACCCGGAGAGAGTGGTTCAGATGTTACTGATGCGGTGCGTACCAGCTGGCCAAACCATCTTGCAGTTTTTTGCCCAAAGCCTCAGAGCTTTCGGTGCCCTTGATGGCTGCAACGGATGCACCCCAGGTCTCGTTTTCAAGGTTGGGTGTGCCGCGTGACAGGATCTGATAAGTCGAACGGATGGTGCTCTCGCACTCATCCCGCCACCCGACGATTTCCTTGGCAAGAGGATCTTCCAATTCAACCGGGGTGTTGGAAAGAGGGAAGAAACCGGGAACCGCATTGCCGAAGATGCTGGCGAATTCTGGGCTTGCGACCCAGGCCAGGAACGTACGGGCAGCCTCCTGGTTTTCGCTGGCAGCATTCAGGCCGATGCCAATATCGGTATGGTCCGAGATATAGCAGGTGTCACCGGCATTTTGGACCGGCGGCTTGAAAGCGCCCATCTCAAAATCAGCCTGTGTGTTGAAACCTGCAATCTCCCAGCTGCCTGTCGGGTAAATTGCGGCGCGGCCCAATGTGAACAGGTTCTGGCTGTCGGGATAGGTCTGCGCCTCATATCCGTCACCCAGATAATCGGCCCATTTCGCCAAAGTGGCAAAGGGCGCGACCCACTGAGGGTCGGTCAGTTTCTGCTCGCCCCTGATCAATGCCAGTCGGCCTTCTTCACCTTTCCAGTAGTTCGGGCCGATATTGTTATAGCCCATCGTTGCGGCTTCCCACTGGTCATTCGTGCCCATTGCCATCGGTATATAGGTGCCGTCTTCCTTGATCTTGTCCAACACTTCAAAGAATTCTGCCTCGGTGGTCGGAACGTCCAGACCCAATTCGTTGAACGCGTCCTTGTTGTAAATGAAACCGTGGATCACCGATGCCATCGGAACACAAAAGCTGGCCGACGCATCGTCTGTCTGCCACGCGGATTTGGCAACGTCCGAGAAGTTGTTCATCGCATCCAGATCGGACAGGTCGGTCAGATGGCCTGCTTCGTAAAGCGCCAGAGAAGCATCGAACGGGCGGCAGGTGATCAGATCACCGGCGGATCCGGCTTCCAGCTTGGAGTTCAGAACGGCGTTGTACTCTGCCGGGGCTGAAGGCGAAAAAACAACTTTGATATCTGGATTGGCCGCCTCGAATGCGGGGATGATCTTTTCCTGCCAGAGAGCGAGGTCATCGTTGCGCCAGCTTTCGATTGTCAGCGTAGCGTCTTGCGCATAGGCGCTTGTGACCAGCGCCGTGCTCATCAGAGCCAGGCTCAGAACTTTGCGTTTCATTTGGTTTCTCCCAGGTTGCTATGTTCGTTATTTTCATTCAGCCGGTTCATCGCATGACGCAAACGGCCATTCGTTTCAGCCAGTCGCTTTTGAGCATCCTCGGCCGATACGGCACCCGCGGCGACAAGTGCCGCGCATTTCAGGTTCCCATCCGCGGCCCTCAGGGCATCATCAGCACGTTCAGGTGATACGCCGGTCAGTTGGCACACGATTCCGTTGGCGCGTGCGCGCAATTTGTCATTGTCCGCCCGCAGATTGATCATCATGCCGTCCTGAATATGCCCAAGCTCGACGGCCATCAGCGTCGACAACGTATTGAGGGCTATTTTCTGCGCAGTGCCGGCCCCCATCCGGGTTGAGCCTGAGATCAATTCCGGAGGGGTCGCAAGCAGAACGGCATGGTCCGCCAGTTGCAACAATTGCGAACCCGCATTGTTTGCAATCCCGATCACGGGCGTCCCCCTGTCGCGCGCCAGTTTCGCGGCTGCAACAGTGTAGGGTGTGGTGCCGCTGGCCGAGACCGCGATGAGCGTATCATTGGCATGCATATCCGACATTTCACGTGCAAGCCCATCAACAGCGTCCTCTACATCCCCCGGCATGTCTGCTTTGGTCGGCATTCCACCGGCCATATATATACGGATCTGTTCCGAGGGAATTGAGAACGTTCCGCCAAGCTCCAGCGCGTCCGAGGCCGCCATAAGGCCGGAAGACCCCGCCGCAAGATATCGAAGCTTGCCGCCCGACCGGATCGTCTGGGCCATGGCCGTCGCCCCGTTGCAAATCGGACCAAGTGCATCAAGCACTGCCGTCGCCGCTGACACCTGCGACCGCGCCAGCAGGCTGGCCACTTCTGCCAGCGGACGGGTATCAAGCCCATGCGCATCCTGATGCAATTGTTCTGTCGCCGGCGTAATCAAGTGATTCTCCCCCAAGAACTCTCGATATCATACCTTTTAAATACCATTAGTCTACGATTAATTTTTTTTCCTATTTTTGGGCATTTTAGCGCGATAATCGCCGCTTTGGTCGCAATTAGGACTTCAAAATACACAAAAGGTATTATAAAGGTCCTTATATGGTAAAGTCATCAAAACCCATGTTCCTGGCCGCCGACGGGGGTGGAACGCGCTGCCGCGTCGCCGCTTTTGTTGATGGCAAAACACACAGGGTCGAAGTTGGCGCGGCAAACGTGTCTACTGATTTCGACGCTGCTTGCATCGAGTTGCGGCGTGGCCTGGAAGCTCTGGCAGTTCAGACGGGCCGTTCGCCGGAGGAGCTTGCACGAGTGCCCACCTATCTGGGCTTGGCCGGGATAACAGGTGATGCGATCGCCAGAAAACTCGCAGCGGCATTGCCAATTCAGCACGTTCGGATCGAAGACGATCGTGCTGCAGCTTTGCGCGGAGCATTGGGCGCCAGAGACGGGTTTGTCGCACATTGCGGCACCGGTTCTTTTGTCGCAATGCAAAGGGGTGGCGCGATGAAGCTTGCCGGCGGATGGGGTCCTGTTCTGGGCGATCAGGCTTCCGCGCAATGGGTTGGCAAACGGGCGCTGGCCAAGACGCTGGAGCACACGGACGGTATGACCGGCCCTTCAGAATTGGCGCAGGATCTGCTGTCTCGATTCGGCGATGCCGCGGGAATTGTACGGGCCGCCGCTGACATGACGCCATCTGACTTTGGCGCCCTCGCCCCGCTTGTGACCGAGCTTTCCAATCGCGGGGACGATTTGGCCAGATCAATCCTGCGGGACGGTGCGGACTATCTGATCGAGGTGATGAAGAAAATGGGCTGGAACGTTGGCCAGCCAATTTGTCTGACCGGGGGCATCGGCCCCCTTTACGCGCCGCACCTGCCTTCAGACATGCAATCTGTTCTGGTCCAGCCTGCGGGCGATCCACTGTCCGGCGCACTTGCATTGGCACAGGCGTATCTGGAGAAAATCGAACATGAGCATAGCTGATTTCCTGCGGCCCGAAGGATGGTTGGGGCAAAGCTCGGGCCCGCGCTATGTACAGCTCCGTCAGCGCCTCGAACAAGGGATTAAGGACGGTATCCTGCCTCCCAACAGTTCGCTGCCCCCCGAAAGAGAAATCGCCGAGATCACCGACCTGTCGCGTGTGACTGTGCGCAAGGCCATTCATGAATTGGTGCGCAAGGGTGCAATCGAACAACGGCAGGGGTCTGGTTCTTTTGTTCGGGAACCCGTGGCGAAAGTTGAACAGTCGCTGTCCCATCTGACATCTTTCACCGAAGACATGGAGCGGCGCGGGCTCAAGACGACCTCGACATGGCTGGAGCGTGGGATTTTCCTGCCATCCCCGGAAGAAATGATGGCATTGGGCTTGTCGGCAAACGAACAGGTTGCACGTGTCTACCGCCTGCGAGAGGCAGGAGGACGCCCGATGGCGTTGGAAAAAGCGGCCCTTCCGCTGGATATCCTGCCAAACCCCACTGAAGTGACGGGGTCGCTTTACTCTGTTCTTGAACAATCTGGTCTGCGACCGGTGCGCGCTATCCAGAAAATCTCGGCCATCAACCTTGAAGCGCCCGAGGCAGAGCTTCTGGACGTTGCGGAAGGTACGGCCGGGCTTCGGATTCAACGCACCTCATATCTGCAAAGCGGGCGGGTCGCTGAATTGACCCGCTCGATCTACCGCGGTGATGCCTATGACTTCGTGGCTGAGCTGCGCCTGTCAAATTGAAAGCCTGGGAAAATGTCTGACACAACCACTCAAATGCGGCAGGAGATCAATGAGATTCCCGACGCCGTAGACCGCCTTCTGACCGAGGGCGCAGATTTGATCGCGCAAACCGCCAACGAGATCCAGACCCGCAACCCGCGGTTTCTGATCTCGGTGGCGCGCGGATCCTCGGATCATGCCTGCAGCTTTCTGAAATACGCGTCGGAACTGCTACTTGGCTTGCCGATGGCTTCGGTCGGACCGTCGGTCAAGTCTATCTACGGTGTCGACATGCACTGCGAGGATGCGATCTGCATATCTGTTTCACAATCCGGCCAGAGCCCGGATATCGTGCAACTCACGCAGTCGCTCACATCCGGCGGAGCTTACTCGGTCGCGATCACGAACAACACTGCCTCTGCACTGGCCGACGCAGCCACGGCAACGCTGCCAATTCACGCGGGCCCCGAACTGAGCGTGGCGGCGACGAAGACATTCGTGACGTCTCTGGTCGCCGGGTTGTGGTTGATTGCGCAGGTGAAGCGCGATGATCATTTGTTACGCGCCATCCATGGGCTGCCGGACAGTTTGTCGACTGCAATTGCCTGCGACTGGAGCGCCGTGGCGGACGCGGTGGATGGTCGCTCTTTGTTTACACTGGGGCGCGGCATGTCTTTGGCAATTTCCAACGAAGCCGCGTTGAAATTCAAGGAAACCTGCCAGATTCACGCGGAAAGCTATTCGGCAGCCGAGGTTCTGCACGGCCCTGTTTCCATCGTGGATCAGGGCTTTCCTGTGCTTGCCTTGTCGTCCGGGGATGCAGCAGAGGACAATCTGGCTGAAGTTGCAGACGCACTGGCGTCCAAAGGCGCTGTGGTTTTCGCCACAACCGGCCGCGTGAAACACGCAACAGAACTGCCGCATGTCCGAACGTCCCATTGGATGACGGACCCCATACCAACAATTGCGTCGTTTTATGGAATGGTGGAGAAGGTTGCCACACAACGAGGGATTGACCCGGACACACCACGCCATCTGAAAAAAGTAACGGAAACGGTATGACCAGTTCTACCATCATCTTTGCGGGCGGCCCGATCTTCGATGGCACTGAATTGCGTGAAGGATACGCCGCACGGTTCAGAAACGGGCTGTTGGATGCGTTGGTCCCCTTGGATCAGATAGCGCATGACGACCAGATCGAGGATCTGCATGGCGACATCCTCAGCCCTGGCTATGCTGATCTGCAGGTGAACGGCGGCGGTGGCGTGATGTTCAACGACGATCCATCGGTTCAGTCACTGACCCAAATCGCCCGTGCTCATCGCGCGCTGGGTGCGATGAGCATCCTGCCAACCCTGATCACTGACACGGCCGAGAAAACCCGAGCCGCTATTGATGCCGCCATCAAGGCCGTTCAGACAGGTGTTTCCGGTATTGCGGGCCTGCATCTGGAAGGTCCTCACCTGTCTGAGCGGCGCAAGGGCGCACATGATGCTGCGATGATCCGCCCGATGCGGCAAACCGACCTGGAAACTTTGATCGATGCTGCAAAACACCTGCCTGCGTTGATGGTGACGCTGGCGCCCGAAAGTACAACACTGCAGCAAGTTGAAGCATTGAAGCGCGCGGGGGTGATCGTCTCTTTGGGCCACACGGACGCGCCTTTTGAGACCTGCCTGGCGTTCTCAAGGGCCGGGGCACAGTGCGCAACGCATCTGTTCAATGCGATGAGCCAGCTTGGCAGCCGAGAACCCGGACTGGTTGGCGCGGCGTTATCCTGCGGATCGCTATCGGCGGGCTTGATCGCGGATGGTATCCACGTTCATCCCGACACAATGCGGATTGCCTGGGCCGCCAAGCGCGGACCTGGGCGGATTTTTCTTGTCAGCGATGCGATGGCGGTCGCTGGCACGTCACTGGCGGAGTTTCAGTTGGAAGGACGCCCCATCCGGCGGGAAAACGGCAGGCTGACGTTAGAGGATGGCACTCTGGCCGGGGCCGATTTGTGCCTGACAACAGCGGTACAGGTTCTGACGGGCCAAGCGGAGATCCCGTTTCAAGAAGCACTCGCAGCAGCAACAAGCGTTCCGTTAGCGATGATTTCCGGCAAGAGTACAGGACTAAAGCCAGCGCTTTCGCAGATGATACTGATTTCCCCGGATTTGTCCCGGGCCAGACCTGTGCAACCCTGATCACTTCCGGAGCCAACTAAACCGCATGTTCCAAGAATGAAACGGATGAACCGAACGCCCTGCCCGCGCAACATTCAGCCGATTTCCGACTGGACCAAACTGACGTGAGACGGGTTGATAACAAGATCGGCGTCAACCGGCCCAAATCATCGTTGATCCGACCGGTCGTGCAGCGCGTGCGCGATGTCAGCGCTGCGTGCGTTTACTGGCGGCCAAATTTTGATTTTTCAAAACTTCGCGAATAGAGCTGTCACCTTTTTGCGGGTGGTCCGCACCGTTCTCTCAGCGCATATTTCAGACATAGGACATTTTTCAGGAGCATGCATGACCGCCAAGTATTTTTCGCCACACGGTGGGCATCCTGGTCAGGAGCAATTGCTGACTGACCGCGCCGTATTTACTGACGCTTATGCAGTGATCCCAAAGGGAACGATGCGGGATATCGTGACCAGTTTTCTGCCGTTTTGGGAAGACACCCGCTTGTGGGTGATATCACGCCCGCTAAGCGGCTTTGCAGAAACCTTTTCGCAATACATCATGGAAGTTCAGCCCGGCGGTGGCTCTGACCGGCCCGAGACCGATCCCGAAGCCGAAGGCGTTTTGTTCGTGGTCGAAGGCACAGCGACCTTGACTGCCGACGGCACAACCTATGAGCTGACGCCCGGCGGCTATGCCTACCTGCCCGCTGAATGCAATTGGACCTTACGAAACCGAGGCGGCGAAATCCTGCGGTTCCATTGGATTCGAAAGGCTTATGAAGCGGTAGAAGGGCTTGACCGCCCAGACGTTCTGGTTCTCAACGAAAACGAGATCACGCCGACGCCGATGCCCGGAACGGACGGCAAATGGGCCACGACTCGCTTTGCCGACCCAAGTGACTTGCGGCACGATATGCACGTGACCGTGGTGACTTTCGAGCCCGGCGCCGTCATTCCTTTCCTTGAAACACATGTGATGGAACATGGTCTGTATGTTCTTGAGGGAAAGGCCGTTTACAGGCTGAACAATGACTGGGTAGAGGTCGAGGCCGGCGATTACATGTGGTTGCGCGCGTTCTGCCCACAGGCCTGTTATGCAGGTGGCCCGGGTAAGTTCCGTTACTTGCTATACAAAGACGTGAACCGCCATATGGCACTGCGGCCAGGTCCAGCCGCTTACCCGCAGCACCGGCGTCTCAGGACAGCGGCGGAGTAATAGTCCCGCCGATGGCCAGAGTTAACTGATGCGCCGCCTCGATGACGGGGCGGCTTAGTCGCTGAATCTCGACTTCGCTGACGCGACTTGTCGGTCCGGACACTGAAATCCCGGCAACCGCCTCTCGGTTGGTATCGAAGACCGGCGCAGCAATGCACCGCATTCCCGCGTTCTTTTCTTCGTTGTCTATCGAGAAGCCTTGTACCCGAACCATGGCAAGATCTTCTTTCAGCGCGGTCGGGCTGGTAATCGACCTGTCCGTGAAGGCCTGTAGTTCTGTCTTGGCCAACAGCCGGTCCAACCGATCTTCTTCCATATATGCCAACAAAGCTTTCCCGATGCCCGACGCGTGCATCGGAGAAAGCGTGCCCGGAGGGAAAAACGCACGAATACTGGCATGGGTTTCCACCTGGCTCAGGAATAATACCATTCCTTCTTTCTCGACCCCCAGGTTTGCGGTCTCGCCGGTGGCCTCCATCAGCTTTCGCATCACGGGTCGGGCCCGGTCCACAAGGCTGGTGCGACGCAGGAAGCGCGAGCCGATTACGAACGCACGAGGACCGATGTGCCAGACCTGCTCGTCGTGATCGAACTCGACAAGGCCCCTGCCCTCAAGTGTAACGAGTATTCGGTAAACTGTGGCGGGCGACTGGCCCATTTCGTCGGATAGCGCGGTTAACGCCTTGCCCTGCGCTTCACTCAAATACTCAAAAACTTCCATCGCACGGTCGAGAGACTTGATCGTGTTTTGCGCTGTCTTGTCGTCCCATCCCCTTGGTCTTCCACGGGCTTTTCTGCGGACTTCGCGAGTATTGTCTTGAGAATCCATAAAAACCCTTTGATTATTCGTGAAAAACTAATTCATCATATGAAAAATATAAGGCACTGACAATTATAAATTATATTCGAAGCGTGGCGTTTTGAAAGTCTTTTTCAAAAATATATCAGGCTGAGTGACGGGTGTTTATCGTGTGGTCAACAACGGAAGGAGACCATCCATGAGCTTTCAAAACCCCGTTTTCATCCCGGGTCCGACCAACATCCCGGAAAGCCTGCGCAAGGCCTGTGATATGCCCACGATCGACCATCGCTCGCCGCTGTTCGGGCAAATCCTGCACCCCGCACGTGCTGGCGTTCAGAAAGTCCTGAAAAGCAACAGCGCCCAAATCTTCATCTTCCCGTCGACCGGAACCGGAGGCTGGGAGACCGCACTGACCAATACCCTGTCGGCCGGTGACAAGGTTCTGGCGGCGCGCAACGGCATGTTCAGCCATCGCTGGATCGATATGTGCCAGCGTCACGGTCTGAATGTCGAGATCGTCGAAACCCCTTGGGGCGACGGGCTGCCAGCCGATCGTTACGAAGAGATTTTGACCGCCGACACAAGCCACGAAATCAAGGCTGTTCTTGCCACGCACAACGAAACGGCAACCGGTGTGAAATCGGATATTGCGGCAGTACGCAAGGCGCTGAATGCCGCCCGACACCCTGCCATGCTGTTCGTCGATGGTGTTTCATCGATCGGGTCCATGGATTTCCGTTTTGACGAGTGGGGCGTCGACGTGGCCGTCACGGGTTCACAGAAAGGGTTCATGCTGCCTGCGGGTCTTGCAATCGTCGGATTTAGCCAGAGAGCGATGGACGCGACCAAGACGGACACCCTGCCCCGCACCTTCTTTGATGTTCATGACATGGCCCAGGGGTACGCCAACAACGCCTATCCCTATACGCCTGCCGTTGGTTTGATGAATGGCCTCAACCAGGCCTGCGATATGTTGCTGAGTGAAGGTTTGGAAAACGTCTTTGCCCGGCATCACCGTATTGCCGAAGGAGTACGTGCCGCCGTGGGTGCGTGGGGGCTGGACCTTTGTGCGGCGAACCCGTCGGTGTATTCTGACACCGTCAGCGCGATCCGAACGCCAAACGGCTTCAATGCGACGGGTATAGTCACCCATGCCGCTGAAAAATACGGCGTTGCCTTCGGTGTCGGCCTTGGTGAAGTCGCAGGCAAGGTATTCCGTATCGGACATCTGGGCAGCCTGACGGATGTCATGGCTCTGTCCGGGATTGCCACCGCTGAAATGTGCATGGTCGACCTGGGCCTGAACATCCAGCTGGGCTCCGGCGTGGCGGCTGCGCAGGAATATTATCGCGGTCATCCCGGTGCAGTTCAGAAGGATGCTGCGTGATGAAGGACTGCAACATGTACATCCCAACCTACGAGGACATGCTCGAAGCCCACAATCGGATCGAGCCCTTTATCCGCCGTACCCCGGTCCGAACCTCGGACTACCTGAATGAATTGGCCGGGGCGCAGCTGTTCTTCAAATGTGAGAACTTTCAGGAACCGGGTGCCTTCAAGGTGCGTGGGGCAGCAAATGCCGTGTTTGGCCTTGACGACGAACAAGCCAGGAAAGGCGTTGCAACCCATTCCTCGGGCAACCACGCCTCGTGCCTGTCCTATGCGGCGATGAAGCGGGGCATACCGTGCAACGTCGTCATGCCACGCACAGCGCCGCAGGCCAAGAAAGACACGGTGCGGCGCTATGGTGGGAAGATCACGGAATGTGAGCCCTCAACCTCGTCGCGCGAGGCCACGTTTGCCGAGGTTCAGGCCGCCACGGGCGGGGATTTTGTCCACCCCTACAATGATCCGTGCGTGATAGCCGGGCAAGGCACCTGCTCGCGCGAGTTCATCGAACAGACCGATGGTCTGGACGCGGTGGTCGCCCCCATCGGTGGTGGCGGCATGGTATCAGGCACTTGCCTGACATTGTCTACTCTGGCCCCTGAAACCGCGATCATCGCCGCAGAACCTGAACAGGCCGACGATGCCTATCGCAGCTTCAAGGCCGGCCACATCATAGCGGATGACGCACCCAAGACGATTGCCGACGGGCTGCTGGTTCCGCTTAAGGACCTCACCTGGCATTTCGTGTCGAACCACGTCTCCGAAATCTACACGGCTTCCGAGCAAGAGATCATCGACGCGATGAAACTAACGTGGAAACACCTACGGATCGTGATGGAGCCATCTTCGGCCGTTCCGCTGGCTACGATCCTGAAAAACCCGGACGCTTTCAAAGGCAAGCGGGTCGGCCTGATCATAACCGGGGGCAATGTCGATCTGGACAAGCTGCCCTGGCTGAACGCGTAACATCAATCCCGACATAGGAATACGGAAATGAAAGATATGACCAATCTCGACAATTTCGAAGTAGGCTTTGACATTCCGGCCAAGCCCGGAATGGATGAAGCAGATATCCAGACTCCCAGCCTGATTCTGGATCTCGACGCGCTAGAACGCAACATCAAGAAGATGGGCGACTATGCCAGGGCGCATGGCATGCGCCACCGCGTGCATGGAAAAATGCACAAATCGGTAGACGTGGCCAAGTTGCAGGAGAAGATCGGAGGCGCTGTTGGCGTTTGCTGCCAGAAAGTTTCAGAGGCCGAAGTGTTCGTGCGCGGTGGCATCAAGGACGTTCTGGTGTCGAACCAGGTGCGTGACCCCGCCAAGATCGACCGTCTTGCCAGCCTGCCAAAGCTGGGCAGCCGCATCATCGTTTGCGTCGACGATCTGGACAACGTTGCAGACCTTTCCGGCGCGGCGGTGGATCATGGAACACAGCTGGAAATCTTCATCGAGATCGACTGCGGTGCCGGGCGTTGCGGCGTGACAACGACCCCGGAAGTGATCGAGATTGCCAAAGCAGTAGAAGCTGCTGACAACCTGAAGTTCACCGGGATCCAGGCCTACCAGGGGGCCATGCAGCACCTTGACAGCTATGAAGCGCGCAAGGAAAAGCTCGACACCGCCATCGCCATGGTGAAGGACGCCGTCGAGGGCCTCAAAGCTGAAGGCATCGAGTGCGAATTGGTCTCGGGCGGTGGCACCGGTTCATACTACTTCGAGTCCAACTCGGGCGTGTACAACGAACTGCAATGCGGGTCCTACGCGTTCATGGATGCCGACTACGGCCGCATCCTGGACAAGGATGGAAACCGGATCGATCAGGGCGAGTGGGAAAACGCCTTCTTCATTCTGACCAGCGTCATGAGCCACACCAAGGCGGATAAGGCGATCGTAGATGCAGGCCTCAAGGCTCAATCGGTGGACAGCGGCCTGCCGGTTGTCTTTGGCCGCGACGATGTCGAATACATCAAATGTTCGGACGAACACGGCGTCGTCATGGATCCGAACGGTGCGCTGAAGGTCAACGACAAGCTCAAGCTGGTTCCGGGACACTGCGACCCAACCGCAAATGTACACGATTGGTATGTCGGTGTTCGCAACGGCAAGGTCGAGACCGTCTGGCCCGTGTCCGCCCGCGGACGCGCTTATTGATCTGAACTTGCTCTGTTTGGGAGGGCTGGCTCGGAAGCAGCCAGACAGCCGCCCGCGTGTATGCTCTCCTTCCGGCAGGGGCACGCGGGCGCACGAATGTTTGATTGGAGAAAGAAATGCTGATCGTACCCGAGCGTGAGATCGCTGACCTTATGACCCGACAAGCGGCTTTTGACGCGGTCGAACAGGTCTTTGCTGCAATGGCGTCCGGCGACGCCTACAACTTCCCTGTCGTGCGTGAAGCCATCGGGCACGAAGATGCACTATATGGCTTCAAGGGTGGATTTGACCGCGCTGGCCTGACGCTTGGACTGAAGGCGGGCGGCTATTGGCCAAACAATCTGGAAAAACGCGGGCTGATCAACCACCAGTCCACGGTTTTTCTTTTCGACCCCGACACTGGCAAGCCATCTGCGATGGTCGGCGGCAACCTTCTGACGGCCCTTCGAACGGCGGCAGCATCTTCGGTATCGATTAAGCATCTCGCAAATACGGACGCCAGGGTCATAGGCATGATTGGCGCTGGCCACCAGGCAGCCTTTCAGCTTCGCGCGGCATTGGAGCAGCGCGATTTTGACAAGGTCATTGGTTGGAACTACCACCCCGAAATGCTGCCGAATATCGAAAAGGTCGCCAATGAAGCAGGTGTTCCGTTCCAAGCGGTCAAGCTTGACGAAATGACTGAGGCGGATGTGATTATTTCGATCACTTCGGCCTTTGCACCCTCACTGATGGCGAACCATGTCAGCCCCGGAACTCATATCGCCTGCATGGGCACGGACACAAAAGGAAAACAGGAAGTTGAAACCGCCCTTCTGGCCAAGGCGAGCGTGTTCACGGACGAAGTCGCGCAATCCGTCAGCATCGGCGAAGCGCAGCACGCCGTGGCCGAAGGCCTGATCCAAGAAAGCGATGTGGCGCAGCTTGGCGCGGTCATCAACGGCACCAATCCGGGCCGGATATCGGACAATCAGATCACGCTGTTCGATGGCACGGGTGTGGGCCTTCAAGATCTTGCGGTCGCCGCGTCCGTGGTTGACCTCGCCGTTCGGAAAGGGATCGCGATCGAGGTCGATTTCTGAAGCCGGACGGCAACACCTCCTTGGGCATTGTCTCGGCGGTCCTTTTGGGCGAAGAGCTTTTGACAGCAGATCTCCATTAAATGGTGACAAAACAATGAAACGCGGCGCGCCTTGGCGCGCCGCTTCATGTTTTTTCCAGGACGATCAGTGTATCAGGTCGAACGCATCAGACGTGGTCGTCTTGCTCGATGGACCCAAGACCATGACCGGCCATGCCACCCGAGACCTCTTCCGTCGCTTCGTCGGAAAGTTCTTCGGGAAGAACAAGATTCAATACAATGGCGATGACGGCGGCGGGCAGGATTCCTGATGTCGCCAGAACCTTCAATGTGCCGGGCAAGTACTGCAGCGCGTTGGGCTCCAGCTGCAAACCCAGCCCAAGACTCAGGGCGATTGCAAAAATCACCATGTTTCGGCGGTTCCAGTTTACGTCCGACAGCATCGAGACACCTGCCGCCACAACCATGCCGAACATCACGATCACGCCCCCACCGAGAACCTCAATCGGAATGGACGAGATTATCGCCCCGATTTTGGGAATAAGCCCGCATACGATCAGGAAAACTGCACCGATGGTCACGACCATTCGGCTCATGACGCCGGTCATCGCAATCAATCCGACATTCTGACTGAACGACGTGTTTGGCAGCGCTCCAAACAGGCCAGAGATCGCAGTGCCAAGACCATCGGCATAGGTCGCGCCCTGAATTTCCCTGTCGGTTGCTTCTCGCCCAGCGCCCCCTTTGGTGATACCGGATACGTCCCCAACGGTTTCAACTGCGGAAACAAAGGACATTGCACAGAAACCGATGATGGCCGCGGCCGAGAATTCAATACCGAAATGCAACGGGTTCGGCAGCGCAAAGGATGCCGCGTTCCCGACGTTGCCCAGGTGGACCTGGCCAAGTAGGAACGCCACGGCGTATCCGACCAGCAGACCGATCAGAACAGCCGACACGGACAGCATGCCCCGTGTAAAGAATTTCAGGCCAAGCGTGACCACGATTACAGTTCCGGCCATGAACCAGTTCAGACCCGAGCCGTATTCCTCGGTCCCAATCGCAGGAACACCCCCCGCGGCATACTGAATGCCGACCTTCACAAGTGCCAAGCCAATCATGGTCACCACAAGGCCCGTAACCAGTGGCGGAAGAGCAAAGCGAATGCGTCCAATGAACAGCCCAAGGAAGGCGTGAAACAAACCACCGACAACAACCCCGCCCATCAGGACGGCAATAGCGTCAACGCCCTTCCCCACCACCAGTGGAATCATGATCGGGATAAAGGCAAACGATGTTCCCTGCACGATAGGCAGCCGGGCACCGACCGGGCCCATGCCAACAGATTGAAATAACGTGGCGACACCCGCAAAGAACATCGACATCTGGATCATATAGATCATCTGCGGGAAATCGGGGCTGTTCGAGCCAAAACCGAAACCAGCCGCACCACAAACGATAATGGCTGGCGTGACGTTTGACACGAACATCGCCAGTACATGCTGAATTCCCAGTGGCACCGCCTTTAGCAGCGGCGGAGTATAATTCGGATCGCGGAGTTGTTCCGGCGTTCCGATGGATGCATCTGACATTTGGTCTTTCCTCCCTTGAAGCTCGCAGCCGGCTCCTCATCCGGCAACGCACCTCATTCTGTGATTTCAAAAGCCTCCTCGAACCAATGCTCTTCGAGGTTGGGCCCGGATCCAATTCGGTCGACCACCGCAAAAAGTCCGGGCGCATGAAGCGGGGTCAGAACGCCATGCCAAGTGTTGCGATGATAATTCACACCCTGTCCGGGCGCTGTTTTGAAGGCGATTGGCTGTCCCGGCGTGCCGTCTTCATCCGGGGCCACAACCACGACAAAAGGTTTATCCGACAAAGGCAAAAAGGCCTGGCTGCCATCAGGATGGCGTTCCACCATTTCCAATTTGATCGGCAAGCAGAAGACTTCGGACTGAAACACGCTGATACCCGCGTGCCCATCATGGAAATCCAACGCGGCCCGGTCGTGATAGCGCGCGCATTTACCCTGATTAATGAGTTTGTCCACCTGGCCAGCCGCCTCGATGACATCGCCGAAAGGTGCAAATGCCTCTGACGTCAAAGGTCGGAGCTTCAAGACAGCCGTCATTCCGCGAACTTCTCAATCAGGCGCAATTCGGCAATGCGCTCAACCTGACGGCAGGCTTCGGCAAATTCCCTGTCACGGTCATTGTCGACACGACGGCGAAAGGCTTCCAGAATGCTGGCTTTCGTGTTGTCCTTGACCGCGATGATGAAGGGAAAGCCAAACTTGGTTGTGTAGGCTTCGTTCAACGCCGTGAACGTCGCGCGCTCTTCATCGGTCAGCATGTCCAGGCCCGCACCGGCCTGTTCCGCAGTACTTTCCTTGGTCAGGCGGCCGGCGGCGGCCAGCTTGCCCGCCAGGTCCGGGTGGGCTGTCAGAACGCCAAGGCGCTGCTCGGACGAGGCAGAACGGAATATACGCGCCAGCGCGTTGTGGACACCAGCAGCATTGTCATGCGTCGGGCCCAATTCCAGTTTACACGCACCTTCGGCAATCCACGGGCTGTGCTCGAACACGCCACCGAATTCTGACACAAAGGTTGGTCGATCCATTTCGGACGGGGTCAAACCTTGCACAGGTGGGTGTTCCTTGGCCCAATGATCGGCAATCTGCTCGCGCGTTGCGAACCAGACACCGTCGTGTTTCCTGAAGTAGTCAAGTGCGCGTTTCAGCGCCATGGCACGACCTGGGCGACCAATCAGACGGCAGTGCAACCCGATCGAAAGCATCTTGGGCGCGCCCGCCTCACCTTCGGCATAGAGCATGTCAAAGCTGTCTTTCAGATAGCTTTCGAACTGTTCCCCATTGGTGAATCCAGCCTGGATTGCAAAGCGCATATCGTTGCAGTCCAGTGTATAGGGCATGATCAGTTGATCCTTGCCCCCTGCCTTGGTCCAGTATGGCAGATCGTCGGCGTAGCTGTCGGCGATATAGGCAAAGTCGCCTTCCTCGGCGGCCAGTTCGACCGTTTTCATCGAACAGCGGCCCGTATACCAACCACGGGGCGGCTGACCCGTAACCTCTGTGTGCAGCCGGATTGCTTCGCGGATTTGGGCGCGCTCTTCTTCGGCGTCCATGTCCTTGTGTTCAATCCACTTCAAACCGTGGCTGGCTATCTCCCATCCTGCGTGCTTCATCGCCGCAACCTGGGCAGGAGCACGGGCCAAGGCGGTTGCAACGCCATAGACTGTAACAGGCAGATCCTGCAGAAGGTGATGCACGCGCCAGAACCCCGCGCGGCTGCCGTATTCGTAGATCGATTCCATGTTCCAATGCCGTTGCCCAGGCCAAGGGGCGGCTCCGGTGATCTCGGACAGAAACGCTTCGGATGCGGCATCGCCGTGCAGAACGTTGTTTTCACCGCCCTCTTCGTAATTCAGCACGATCTGAATTGCGATTTTGGCATTGGCCGGCCAGTTTACTTTGGGAACTTGCCCACCGTAACCGGTCATGTCTCGTGGATAAGGCTTCACATCGGTTTCCTTCTTCATGAATTGATCAATACCCCAGATAATCAAATATGTTTTTCAAAAAATACTGAAAGCAGCTTCCCACAGACTGCCTTTGCCCCTTGGGGCGAAAACAGACTAGTAACTGTATAACTTGAGGAGTAGCGCAAATGACCGGTTACCTTACAACACATGTTCTGGATACGGCGCGAGGGTGTCCCGCCGAAGGATTGAAGATCGAACTGTTCCGCATTGAAGGTGCAAACCGCGAGTTGCTGAAAACTCTGGTCACCAATGACGACGGCAGGACCGACAAACAAATTCTGCCCGAGGCAGAGTTTTCAACAGGTGAATACGAACTTGTCTTCCATGCCGGAGATTACCTTGATGCCTCTGGCACACCACCTGAAAACCCACGCTTTCTGAACGTCATCCCGATCCGCTTTGGAATGTCCGAACATTCGCATTACCACGTGCCTCTGCTGCTTTCACCCTTCGGATACGCGACCTATCGCGGCAGCTGAGCGTCCTACCGGGACGTATTTGCTGCCGCAATCGACGACCCGATGCGTTCTATTATGAATTCCATGAAAAGCCGCGTTTTGGGGTCCTGCATACGGCGGTGCGTAAACAGACATGCCATCTGAATTGGTTCCGGCGGCGTCTTCTCTGCCACCGGAACCAGATTTCCCGCCTTGAGATGCTGCGCAATCTCAAATTTCGGCTTCAACGCGATGCCATGCCCGCCAAGCGCCCAGTCTGTCAGCACGTCGCCATCGTCTGACTCGAAACGTCCGGAAACCCGGAACCGTTTTGGCCCCGCATCGGTCCTCAAGAGCCATTGAAACTCGGTCGCGCCGGGGAACCGCAAATTGAGACACTCGTGCTCATCAGCGATTAACGCGTCGCCGCTTTCGGGCATCCCACGTTTTTTGATGTATTTCGGAGATGCACAAAGCACCCTTTCGACATCGGCGATCTTGCGAATACGCAAGTTGCTGTCTTCTGGCTGACCTAGGAAAAAAGCCAGGTCCAGACCCTCGGTTGTCAGATCAACCTTTCGGTCCGTCAGCCTCAGCCTGACGTTCACCTCGGGGTACTCGGCAAGAAACTTTGGGACCTGCGGTGCTATCAACCGACGCCCAACTCCCAGGGGCGCGGCGACATAGAGTGACCCTTTCAGGTTCTCGGTAAGATTGACGATCTGGGCTTCGGCACTTTCGACTGCTTCTAGAATCTCTGCTGCGCCACGATAGAAAGATTTCCCCTGCTCGGTGGGCGTCAGGCTGCGTGTCGTGCGTTGGAACAAACGCACGCCAAGATGCTCTTCCAATTGCGATATACGCGCCGACGTAACAGCTGGCGAAACCCTCAAATCACGGCCCGCGGCAGACATGCTGCCCAGTTCGTAGACCCGGACAAAGGTTCTGATGTTATCAAGGTAGGACATTTTTTTGCATTTTTTGATACTGCTTGGTCTTTACCAGCAATACCAGAACAAAACACACTCGCATAGAGTAACCGGAACTATAGAATCTTAGGAGCAAAGCCATGTATGACTTGGCCGTAATGTGGGAGTGGATCGCCTTTTCCGTCCGTTGGCTGCATGTGATCACCGCGATGGCGTGGATTGGTGCGTCATTCTACTTTATCGCGCTGGACCTCATGTTGAAGCCAAACCCTGCCTTGCCGGACGGGGCCTACGGCGAAGAATGGGAAGTACATGGCGGCGGTTTCTACCACACCGTCAAGTATCTGGTTGCGCCCTCGCGCATGCCCGAGCACCTGACCTGGCACAAATGGCAGAGTTACACGACCTGGCTGTCGGGCGCGGCGTTGCTCATGATCATATATTGGGTCGGGGGCGAGTTGTTCCTGCTTGATCCGACCAAAGTGGACCTGGCGCTGTGGCAGGGGATCCTGATTTCTGGCGGATCGCTGACCATTGGCTGGCTGCTCTACGACCAGATGTGCAAATCGAAGCTGAGTGATCACCCGACCGTTCTAATGCTGCTGTTGTTCGTGATCCTGGTGATCATGTCGTGGGGTTACAACCAGATCTTCACCGGTCGCGCCGCGCTTTTGCATCTTGGCGCCTTCACTGCGACAATCATGACGGCCAACGTGTTCTTTCAGATCATGCCGAACCAAAGGATTGTGGTCGAAGACCTCAAGGCCGGTCGGACGCCTGATGCCAAATACGGCAAGATCGCCAAGGTTCGATCCACACATAACAACTACCTGACTTTGCCGGTCGTTTTCCTGATGCTGTCGAACCACTATCCGCTTGCTTTCGGCACCGAGTATTCCTGGATCATCGCCAGCCTGATCTTTCTGACGGGCGTCACCATCCGTCACTACTTCAACTCGATGCATGCAACCGGGAAAGGCCCGCACTGGACTTGGGGGGTGACGGTTCTGCTAATGGTCGTGATCGCCTGGCTGTCTTCGGTGAGAAACACTGAGACATGGGAGGACGCCGAAGCGCGTGACCTGACGCCATACGAACAGAAATTTGCGTCAGCCGCGGGCTTCGAAAACGCCTATGACACGGTCTTGGGGAATTGCTCGATGTGCCACGCCCGCGAGCCGGTGTACGGCACCATGAAATGGGCCCCGAAGAAGGTTTATCTTGAGACACCCGGCGATGTCGCCCGCAACGCCGACCAAATCTATCTGCAAGCCGGCATCAGCCATGCAATGCCACCACCATCTGCAGTGCAAATGGATGAAGAGGCACGCCAAACCATCATCGCATGGGTGCGTGAGGTCAGAGACCAATAGACGCCTGCGCGCAAAACGAAGATTGTTAACCGGGTCGTAAGCCCGGTTTTTTTTCTTTATGCGAAAAAGCGTTTGCTGTGCTGCGCGATGTGTTCGACAAACAGACGCACCTTGGGGTCTTGCAGCTTTTTGTGCGGATAAAGACATCCGAAAATCGTTGGCAATGGGGGCGTCTCGGGCAGGACTTCGACCAGTCGCCCATCCTTTAGAAACTCCCGTACGTCAAAGCGCGGCTTGTTGACGATCCCCCTGCCCGCCAAGGCCCAGTCTGTCAGTACATCACCATCATCCGCGTCGTATTTACCGCGAACTTCAAGTTTTCGCGGACCCATATCAGTGCGGAGCGTCCAGTAGTATTCCGGAGACCTTGGATAACGCAGCAACAGGCAGTTATGGGGCATGTGCAACAAATCGTCTGGTGTTTTGGGCGTGCCAAACTGCGACAAGTAATCGGGCGAAGCGCACAGAACACGATCACAATCCGCGAACTTCCGCAGTTTCATGGTTGAATCACCGGGCTCACCAATGAAAAAGGCTATGTCCAGACCGTCGGCCAGAATGTCCACCTTGCGATCGGACAAACGCATGCGAATCTCTGTTTCCGGGTAGCGATCAGAGAATTCCGGGACAAGTGGCGCAACGATTCTGCGCCCGACACCCAAAGGCGCGGTGATGCGGATGGCCCCCCGAGGCGCGTCGGAAAAGCTGGCGACACGCGCTTCAGCGTGATCAAGCGCCAGCAGGACCGCCTTGGCTTCATCGTAGAAAACCGTCCCCACTTCGGTTGGTGTCATCGACCGGGTCGTTCTGTTGAACAGCCGTACACCCAGATGGTTTTCAAGCTCTTTCAACCGTTTGCTGGCCACCGCCGGGGTCAACCGAAGATCACGCCCGCCAGACGTGATGCTGCCCAGTTCCATCACTCGGACAAAAACACGCAGACTTTCGATGTAAGACATTGGAACCTCCCAGCAGCGAAAGAATGCGTCATGGCCCTATCTTTTTCAACGATATGTTGAAAGTATTTGCCGTTTGCGGCGATTTTCCGACTCAATCTTTGCACCTATGGTTCCAGTGACCGCCCTCCGGAAGGCAGGGCAGAGGGAGAATTCCATGACGCATCGCACCCACATCCGATTTGTCCTGAACGGCAAGGATGTCTCCGTCCCAAACGTCTCAGCAGGCCAGACACTTCTCGATTTCCTGCGCCTGGAACGTCGACTGACAGGAACGAAAGAAGGCTGCGCCGAAGGCGACTGTGGCGCGTGCACCGTGCTTGTCGGACGGCTTGGGCGCACGGGCCTGCACTATGCTCCGGTCAATGCCTGTATCCGGTTTCTTGCCTCTGTCGACGGCTGTCATGTCGTGACGGTTGAACACCTGACCGGACCTGAAGGCCGACTGCACCCGGTTCAACAAGCCATGGTCGATCATCATGGCAGCCAGTGCGGGTTCTGCACGCCAGGCTTCGTCATGGCCCTCTATGCGCTTTGGATGCAAACTCCGGAACCAACCGAAGTTCAGGTTGAAACCGCATTACAGGGTAATCTGTGCCGTTGCACAGGGTATGAGCCTATTATCCGAGCGGCCATTGCCGTCGGCCGCTACGGCACCCCGGCTTCTGACCATCTGAACACCGAACGCGAAACCATGACGGCGCGCCTGGCGGCCCTGAAAGACGGGCGGCGCGTGGTGTCCGGTCCTGAAGACAACCTGAGCATTCTCCCATCCAGCGTTGATGATCTTGCCGCATGTCTGCAAGCTTATCCAAACGCCACGATCGTGGCCGGAGCCACCGATGTGGGCCTTTGGGTGACCAAGTTCCTGCGCGACATTGGCCCCGCCATCTTCACCGGTCATCTCGAAGACCTGAGAACAGTTGAAAGACAGGGGTCCCTCCTCCTGATCGGTGCTGGTGCCAGCTACACCGATTGCCAGGAACTTCTGTCTGAGCACCTGCCACACCTGTCCTCCTACTGGGATCGCATCGCAGGGTGGCAGGTGCGGAATATGGGAACTGTTGGCGGGAATATCGCCAACGGCTCCCCTATCGGGGATACGCCGCCGGTTCTGATTGCGCTAGGCGCAGAAATCACGCTGCGGCGCGGTTCCGAAAGCCGGACGCTGCCTCTGGCTGATTTCTTCATCGACTATGGCAAGCAAGATCGCCAACCCGATGAATTTGTCGCAAGCATCCACGTGCCCCTGCCCGGCCCCAACGATCTGAACGCGGCCTACAAGATTTCCAAGCGGCGTGACGAGGACATCTCTTCCGTCGCTGCCGGTGTCCACATGACGGTCACGGATGGCACGATCAGCAATGCGCGCATCGCATTCGGCGGCATGGCCGCTACGCCCAAGCGAGCCGCAGCTGCCGAGGCCGCGCTAAACGGTCAACCCTGGTCACGCGAAAGCTTTGAAGCTGCCGCTGTGGCGCTGGCACAGGATTTCTCTCCTCTGACCGATTGGCGTGCATCGTCTGACTACCGGATGCTGACCGCCCAGAACCTGCTGCGTCGGTTCTTCCTTGAGAATGACGCTAAAACCGACACCCCCGTTCAACTGGCTAGCGCGTAATTAGGAGACGGCAAAATGAAAGATAACGTTTCCATCATTGGATCAGCCCACACCAACGTCAAACATGACAGCGCGATCAAGCACGTCACAGGGCGTGCCGACTATACCGACGATATTGCCCAGCCCGAAGGCACGCTGCATGCCTATCTGGGTGTCTCCGACGTCGCCCATGCCAAGTTATTGGACATTGATTTCACCGAAGTGCTGGCCACGCCGGGGGTCGTCGGTGTACTGACCGCAGACGACGTGCCGGGGGTCAATGACATCAGCCCGACACATCTGAACGACGAACCTGTTTTCCCGACCGACGCCATTCAATTCCACGGCCAGCCGTTGTTTGCGGTGGTTGCCGAATCCCGCGACATCGCGCGCCGCGCTGCGGAACGGGCAAAGATCGACTCCGAAACCCTGCCCCATGCGCTGGATCCGATTGCCGCAAAGAAAGCAGGGTATCCGCATGTCACAGCGCCCCTCAAGCTGGAGCGCGGAGACGTCGCACCGGCTCAGGCGGCCTCGCCCAACCGGGTCAAAGGCCGGATGAGCGTTGGCGGTCAGGATCACATGTACCTTGAAGGTCACATCGCCTTTGCGATTCCGGGCGAAGACGACGATGTGGTGGTGCATTGCTCGACCCAGCACCCGTCCGAGGCACAGCATATGGTGGCGCATGTCCTTGGGGTGCCGTCCAATGCGGTTGTGGTCAATGTCCGTCGCATGGGTGGGGGATTTGGCGGCAAGGAAAGCCAGATGAACCTGTTCTGCGCAGTGGCGGCCATGGCTGCCAAAAAGTGGAACCGCGCCGTCAAAATCCGCCCCGACCGGGATCAGGACATGACCGCAACCGGCAAACGCCACGACTTCGTGATCGACTATGATGTCGCATTTGACGACGAGGGCCGCATTCAGGCGGTCGAAGGCAGTTTTGCTGCGCGCTGTGGCTTTTCGGCAGACCTGTCGGGCCCTGTCACCGACCGGGCGCTATTTCACGCCGACAACGCCTATTTCTATCCGAATGTACGCCTGAACAGCCACCCGATGAAAACCAACACCGTGTCGAATACCGCGTTTCGGGGGTTTGGCGGCCCGCAGGGCGTGATCGCGGCGGAACGGATGATCGAAGAGATCGCCTATGCCACGGGGCAGGACCCGTTGGATGTTCGCAAGGCGAATTTCTACGGCGCCACGGACCGCAACGTGACCCCGTACCACCAGGAAGTCGAAGACAGCATTCTCGACCGGCTGGTCGGAGAGTTGGAAGAAACATCGGAATACCGCCAGCGCCGTCAGGATATCATCGCGTTCAACAAGACATCGCCGGTTCTGAAAAAAGGCATCGCGCTGACCCCGGTCAAGTTCGGCATTTCCTTCACCGCGACCTGGTACAATCAGGCCGGCGCGCTGGTGCACGTCTACAATGACGGATCAATCCACCTGAACCACGGCGGCACTGAAATGGGCCAGGGCCTGAACACCAAGATTGCTCAGGTCGTCGCCGAGGCCTTCCAGGTCGATTTCAACCGGATCAAGATTACCAAGACAACGACCGAGAAGGTTCCCAACACCTCGGCCACTGCGGCGTCCAGCGGGACCGACCTGAATGGCATGGCAGCGTTGAACGCGGTCGAACAGATCAAGGAACGTCTGGTAAAGTTCGCTGCTGAAAACTGGAAAGTCGCTCCTGAGGAAGTCGCATTCCACGCCAATCAGGTGCAAATCGGCCAAGACGTTCTGGCCTTCGATGCATTCATCAAACAGGCCTATCTGGCGCGCGTACAACTGTCGGCGGCCGGGTTCTACAAGACACCAAAAATCCATTGGGACCGAGCCAAGGGGCAAGGCCGCCCGTTCTATTACTTCGCCTATGGTGCGTCCAGTTCGGAAGTCACAATTGATACTCTGACCGGTGAATACCACGTGGATCGGACGGATCTACTGCACGACGTCGGACATTCGCTGAACCCTGTGCTGGACAAAGGTCAGGTCGAAGGCGCCTTTATTCAGGGGATGGGATGGCTGACCACCGAAGAGCTTTGGTGGGACGATGCCGGTCGTCTGCGCACCCATGCCCCATCAACATACAAAATCCCACTCGCATCAGACCGCCCGCGCATCTTCAATGTGAACCTCGCCGATTGGTCGGAAAACCGGGAACTGACCATCAAACGCTCCAAGGCTGTTGGCGAGCCGCCGTTTATGCTCGGTATCTCGGTGTTCGAGGCGTTGTCGATGGCCGTGGCTTCTGTTGCTGATTACCGGGAATGCCCGCGCCTCGACGCACCGGCCACGCCCGAACGCGTCCTGATGGCCGTTGCGCGGTTGCAAGCGGGGCCCTGAACTATGGCAGCACCGCGTTCTCTGAGCGAATTTCTTTCCGCGCAGCTTTGTGTGATCCGCGTTGCGTTGACGCGTGTACGCGGGTCTTCGCCGCGCAATGAGGGAACAGAGATGTTCGTGGCACCCGGATCGTTGTGGGGAACCATTGGCGGTGGGCAATTGGAGTTTATTGCCATCAACGCCGCGCGGGACATGCTGCGTGATGGAGCGTTGCATCGGGACATGGATGTGCCTCTAGGCCCGGAAATCGGGCAATGCTGCGGTGGCAGGGTCGAACTGAAACTGACCCGCATGCGGGCCTCAGACAAACGGGCGGCAAAAGAACGCGCCGCCCGGCGCGAAGACGCTTTGCCCAAAGTCTACGTCATGGGCGCGGGCCACGTTGGTCGGGCTCTGGCCAATCTGCTTCAGTACCTGCCGGTGTGCTGCATCCTCGTCGACACCCGGCCCGAAGAGATTGAGCTTTGCACCGCAAATGTCGAAACCCGGGTCAGTGCAATCCCCGAAGCCGAAATCTGGCGCGCACCCGAAGGCAGCGCCTTTATCGTTCTGACCCATGATCACGGATTGGATTTCCTGCTGACGACCGCCGCGCTGGAACGAAAGGATGCCGCTTATGTGGGGATGATCGGTTCCGCAACAAAGCAGGTAAAGCTCAGGAACTGGGCGCAGAAACACTGTGACGGACTATCCGTCGAACAACTGAATTGCCCCATCGGGGCAAGCGGTAGCCGCGACAAGCGGCCCAGCGTCATCGCCGCCTTCGTGGCGGCCGAAGTGATGGCTGAATTGACCTCTGAAACTGCCGCGACCGCCCTGACCGGGGCAAACCAGGCGCCCCTGCGGGCCCACCATCACGACCGGAAAGGGAGATCGGCCTGACACCCGTCGGGCCAACCCGGTCACATCAGAGGAGGAGACCGTCATGGACGGGAGGACCTATGAATACAAGCTGTTTACCCGCAGCGACTTCAGCGCTTTCTGGGCGCTGTTCACGGACAACCTTGTAAACCTGCTAATCCTGTCGGGGGTCTGCCAGTTCGTGTTCCAAATGCCAGCGGAAATCGTCTTTGGCCGCATCGTACCCGGCGCCGCCATCGCGATTTTGGCCGGTGTCGCGGTCTACACATACCTCGCCAAATGGGCGGCAAATGCTCAAGGTAAAGACGTAACCGCGTTGCCCTACGGCATCTCGACGCCGGTAATGTTCGTCTACCTGTTCGGTGTGATCGGTCCCATCTATTGGGCAACCAACGATCCGATGCTGGCTTGGCAAGTCGGTATCGGAGCCGGATTCATGGGCGGCATTGTTGCGGCGTTAGGCGCAATCGTGGGGCCATACCTCAAGAAGATCACGCCCCGCGCAGGAATGCTGGGAACGCTTTGCGGGATCGCTCTGGTTTTCATCGGCTCCGTCCCGCTGGCCGAAGTGTTCGAGAACCCCGTCATCGGCTTTACATCGCTGCTGTTTATCCTTTGGGGTCTGATCGGGCGCTTCCGTCTTCCCGGCAACGTACCGGCCGGTCTGGTTGCAATTGCCGCTGGTACGGTGATTGCCATCATCCTTGGTGAGTCAAGGATTGATGTCAGCGGCATCGGGTTCTACCCGCCAATCCCTTACATCGGGGACCTAATTGCCGGCGTGCAATACCTTTTCGCCAACCCTGAGCTGTTTCTGGTGCTGATTCCGGTGCAGATATACAACTTCATCGAAACCATGAACAACGTGGAATCGGCCGAGGCCGCGGGGGATCACTACCCGGTTGGGCTGTGCCAGGTCACGGACGGCGCGGGCACGATGCTGGGTGCTCTGTTTGGGTCGCCATTCCCGACAACCGTGTACATCGGCCATCCGGCCTATAAACGATTGGATGCGCATGCGGGGTATATTGTCGGTGTGGCCGTTGTAATTGCCGCCGCCGCCTTCCTTGGATTCCTGTCGTTCCTTGCTGGCCTTATCCCGATCGCCGCAGCTGCACCAGTACTGGTCTTTGTCTCAGTCAGCCTGATCACCAACACGGCATGGGCTGTCAAACCGATGCACATGGCTGCGGTATCCTTTGCGATCCTGCCCCATATCTCGGCCTTCCTGATGGTCAAGTGGGGATCTTTGATGAACGCCCTGCGCAGCAGCGGTGTCGAAGGACTGCCGTCTTTGGGAGATGCAAATCTGACCTCGGCCCTTCTCATGGAAGGGGCTCATTACGAGGGACACCTTGCCCTGAGTCAGGGGGCGATCCTCACCGGACTGGTCTGGGGCGCCATCGTGGCCGATGTGATTGACGGACGCTTCCGGATGGCCGGCGCGTTTGCCGTCGCAGGTGGGCTGATGTCTTCGATCGGCATCATCCATTCCTACACGCTACAGATGCCTCAGTTCGACGGGATAACCATCGGCTATCTGATCATCGGCGCATTCCTCTGTGTCTACCCGATGTTCGCACCTAAAGAGGATCTCGAACATCGTATCATCGTACCGGATGAGCCCGATCTCATCGATGACGATTCACCCGCTCAACAAGCCTGATCGACAGCGGGGCAGTCGCACGGCTGCCCCAAAAACCTTCCAGTCCCGTTCAATCAAGGTCGTTCGCGAGGCAGAGATTGCTCTGCGACCGCTTGCCGATCTTTCTCTCGCCTTCCTCCGGGCGACGGCATGTGGTTCGGAAGGGTCTTCCAGCGGATCACCCATGGCGGTTTCTCACAACACAACTGCACCGCCTTGACTCCGTCCATCATGAACACGATCAAAGCCTTGGCTGAGGTTACATAAAACAAACGACCGCAAGTGATTTGCGCGAGGTTATGAACCTCACCTGTGGGCCCCGCGATCGGCCGTCAGCCGATCAACCGTGGCGAATTTTGTCGTTTGCAGGCTTTTCTGTCGCTTTCCCGCTTGTCGCGGCAAGCTGGTATGAACAAGAATACCTGCTTATGAATAGTTGTTTTCCAAATCCTATGGATCGCCGTGCCACCGGCTGTGACCTTGTGATCCTAGCCTGATTTCAGGGCCCCTGGCCCATATGCATCAGGCTGTGACTACGGATTTTTCGGATAACCTCATGACAACTCAAGCGCTGCGCCTGGCCATCGATATTGGCGGCACGTTCACGGATACGGTTCTTGTCTCTGGCGAAGAGACGATACTTGCCTCGACCAAAACCCTGACCACGCATCACAACCCCGCCGACGGCGCCATGCAAGGCGCAGCGCGCGTAATGCAACAGACTGGGCACCATCTGAGCGAAGTCACCGGTTTTATTCACGGCACCACGCTGGCCACCAACGCACTGATCGAAAAACGCGGTGCGGTCGTGGCAACCGTGACCACCGAAGGGTTCAGGGACATTCTGGAAATCGCCTACGAGCGGCGCTATTCGCAATACGACATCAATCTGGAAAAACCTGATCTTCTGGTCCCACGTGAGCGCGCGCTGACAGTCCGCGAACGCGTTTCGGCGGATGGCAAGGTATTGATTCCGCTAGAAGGCACAGCCGTCGACGCGTTGCTGAAGGACATCGACGCCAGCGGAGCGGAAGCCATCGCCATCTGCCTGATGCATGCTTATGCAAACCCCGAGCACGAGCGCAGGCTGCGCGATAGACTAGCGGACAGGCGCCCCGATCTGACCGTCTCGATCTCGTCGGACGTCAGCCCCGAGGCGCGCGAATTCGACCGGCTGTGCACGACAGTCGCCAACGCCTATATCCAGCCTCTGATGGAGACGTATCTGGCCCGGTTTGTCGAACAATTCGAGGCCCGGGGCGTCACCTGTCCGATCCTGATGATGACGGCAGGTGGCGGAATGTGCACCCTGCACACCGCCGCGCGGTTTCCAATCCGGCTTGTAGAATCCGGCCCTGCCGGCGGAGCCATTCTAGCCGCCCGCGTCGCCGCCTGCGCCGGTCTGGATCAGGTACTGTCCTTTGACGTCGGCGGCACCACCGCCAAGCTGTGCCTGATCGACAACGCCCATCCGCAGACTTCACGCCAGTTCGAGATTGCCCGCGCCGCCCGGTTCATCAAAGGATCCGGAATGCCGGTACGTATACCGGTCATCGATATGATCGAAATCGGCGCCGGAGGCGGTTCGATCGCCGAGGTTGATCGGTTGGGACGGCTGACCGTGGGGCCAAAATCAGCGGGATCCGAGCCCGGCCCCGTCGCCTTCATGCGCGGTGGAACCGAACCCACGGTGACGGACAGTGATATTACACTGGGTTATATCGTACCGGACACGTTTGCCGAGGGGCATATTCAGCTTGATTCCGAAGGCTCGAAACAGGCGCTGAGCCGGTTGATCGGGTCGAAGCTGGAGCTGGATGCCGTCGGAGCCGCCGATGGCGTCAGCCGTATCGTCGACGAAAGCATGGCCAGCGCGGGGCGGATGCACGCGGTGGAATCCGGTAAGGACCTTGGCCCACGAACAATGATTGCTTTTGGGGGCAACGGGCCATTGCACGCCAGCCGGGTGGCGCGATCCGCCGGGGTCAGCCGCATAGTGATCCCACCCAATCCGGGCGTCGGCTCGGCTGTCGGTTTCCTGTTCGCTCCGGTGTCTTTCGAGATCGTCCGCTCGCGCTATTCGTTGCTGGGCAGCATGGAGCTGAACGGAATCAACGCTTTGTTCGAAGCCATGATTTCCGAGGCAAGCGACGTCGTCTTCCAAGGGTCCGGTGAGGCCCCGACCGAGACGTCGCGTACTGCCTTCATGCGCTACCACGGACAGGGACACGAGATCGAGATCTCCCTTCCTGACCGCCCCCTGACCGCCGAAGATTTCGTGCCGCTGACCGCTGCATTCGAACAGGAATACCGCAAGCAATTCTCGCGCCCGGTACCGGGAATGCAGATCGAGATTCTCAATTGGGCAGTACGGGTCGCGACCTGTGACAGCGTCGTGCCGGCGGTTCCTGAAACGCCCCGGTTGAAGACAATCTCGGTGTCGGAAACCCGCCCGATCACGTGTGACGTGGACGGAGTATCAAAGCCAGCGGCCTTCATCGCGCGAGCGGATCTGAAGCCCGGCGACCACCTTCACGGCCCCGCACTGATCACCGAGCCGCAGACAACCACGCTCGTATCCGCCGACTTCTCGGTGCATGTGGATGCCCTTGGAAACCTCGTCCTCGTTCAGGACCAGAAAGGAGGCGCATGATGTCAGCCGATCTTTCACATGATCTGTCGCCCGCCCGAATGCAAGTGATGTGGAATCGTCTTCTGGCGGTGGTCGAAGAACAGGGCCAAACCCTGATCCGCGCCGCCTTCAGCCCGATTGTACGCGAATGCGGTGATATCTCCGCCGGGATTTTTGATGCCGATGGCCGAATGCTGGCGCAAGCCGTGACCGGCACACCGGGGCACATCAACACCATGGCCGAGGCAGTGCAGCACCTGCGCCGGGTTTTCCCGGTTCAGACCATGAAGCCGGGCGACATCTACATGACAAACGACCCATGGCTGGCCTCGGGACACCTGAACGATTTCCTGCTGATGATGCCCGCATTCAAGGATGGCAGGATGGTGGGCTTCACCTCCTGCACCTCGCATCTCGTTGATCTGGGTGGGTTGGGCATGGGCCCCGAAGGATCCGATATCTATGACGAGGGTCTTCTGATCCCGCCCTGCAAGCTGGTTGAAGAAAGCACTCCCAACGCTCTGCTTCTGGACATCATCCGTGCCAACAGCCGCGAGCCCATTGCCAATGATGGCGACATCTATGCGCTGATCGCCTGTTGCGAGGCCGGTGTTACAAGACTGCTGTCGATGATGGAGGAATTTGGCCTCGACGATCTGGGCACGCTCGGCGCCTACATCATCGACACGTCGCGCCGCGGTACGCTGGAGGCCATCGCCGAAGTGCCCGAAGGTGTCTACAAGAATGTTCTGAAAATGGACGGTTATGAGAATGAGCTGGAATTGCACGCCACCCTGACCGTGAAGAAGGATGGCATGCATGTGGATTTCTCCGGTACCTCGGGCTGTTCACGCAAGGGCATCAACGTGCCGCTGAACTATGCCACCGCCTACACGGTGTTTGCCTTGCGCTGCATTGTCGGCTCGGACATTCCCAACAATGCGGGATCACTGGAGCCGTTTACCGTTGACGGGCCCAAAGGCTGCATCCTGAATGCGCAGCGCCCGGTGCCAGTTGCGATGCGGCACACGCTGGGTCAGGTCACGCCCGATCTGGTTCTGGGCTGCCTGCATCAGGCCCTGCCCAATGCGGTCCCCGCCGAAGGCGCAAGCTGCATGTTCGACCTGCCCATGCGCCATGCCCCTGAAGTCGCACGAGAAGGCGGTCGCGAATTCGCTGTGGAACCCGTGCACAATGGCGGAACCGGCGCGCGACCTCATGCCGACGGTCTGTCGGCCACGGCCTACCCGTCCGGCGTGTTCGGCAGTCAGGTCGAAATCACCGAAAGCGTCGCACCTGTGACGATCTGGCGGCGCGAACTGCGCCCCGATTCCGGCGGCGCGGGCAAGTATCGCGGCGGTCTGGGGCAAAGGATCGAGATAACCTCGTCCAACGGTGCACCCTTTATCGTTTTCCTGTCGGTTGAACGGCTGAAATACCCGGCGCTTGGCCGTATGGGCGGCAAACCCGGCGCGCCCGGCCGCATCCGTTTCAGGGACGGTGCAAACGATATTCCGGGCAAAGGCGAATTGCGGGTGGAACAAGATGATTACCTGATCTTCGATACTCCGGGCGGTGGCGGCTTTGGTGACCCCGCCGAACGCGACCCGGATGCGCTGGCGCTGGACATCAAACGAGGGTTGGTGAGCGAAGAGGGTGCCAAGACTTACAGAGGTGACGCATGATCCGACCGGTTCCTTACGTTGGCGCCATGGGCGCTTATGCGCTGGCTGATCCGAGCGGCGCAGGTACGATTTCACTGGCGCAGAACGAAAGCGCCTTTCCCGCAAGCCCCGCCGCCATTGCGGCTGGGCAGGCAGCGCTGGCGGATCTGGCCCTTTATCCTGATCCGGAATGGGCCGAAATGCGCTCGGCCATTGCCGAAATACACAAGCTCGACCCGGCGTACATTTTATGTGGGGCAGGCTCAATGGAACTGATTGGCTGTCTGATCCGCGCCTTTGCCGGGCCAGGAGATCAGGTGCTGGGCACACAATATGGCTATGCCTTTGTCGCCTCGGCTACAGCACAGGCGCAGGCCGAATATGTGGCAGCGCCCGAGGTCGATTTGACCGTATCGGTGGACGCGCTTCTGGCAGCCGTCACACCTGCCACCCGCATCGTGTTTGTCTGCAATCCGGGCAACCCCACCGGCACGCTGATCCCGAATGACGAAATTGTCCGCCTCCGATCGGATCTGCCCGGCGAGACACTGCTGGTGGTGGACCAGGCCTATGCGGAATTTGCCGATGCCACGAACGATCCCGCGCAAATCTTTGCGCTGATGGACCGGGGCGACACCGTGATCACGCGTACATTTTCCAAAGCCCACGGGCTGGCTGGGGCGCGGGCCGGCTGGGGCTGTTTCCCAAGCGAAATCTCGGGCGGGGTC
Source organism: Ruegeria sp. CDSA141 (assembly GCF_059612005.1). Lineage (NCBI taxonomy): Bacteria > Pseudomonadati > Pseudomonadota > Alphaproteobacteria > Rhodobacterales > Roseobacteraceae > Ruegeria > Ruegeria sp. CDSA141. The sequence continues at coordinate 99,426 of NZ_JBXWPT010000006.1, read as the reverse complement.
CGCAAACTTCTGAATCCCAACAATATCTCTATTGCCTCGCAGGCAGCAGCGGCGGCGGCGATGCGCGATCAGGCCCATATGCGCAACGTGGTCGCACGGACAGGCGAAATTCGGGACCGGTTTGCGCAGGCATGCCGCGAACTGGGCCTGAGCGTGCCGAAAAGCCACACCAATTTCGTGCTGATCCGCTTTGCCTCGACCGCGCAGGCACAATGCGCCGATGCGGCCCTGCGGGCGGAAGGCCTGCTGATGCGCGGCATGAACGGCTATGGTTTGTCGGACTGTTTGCGCGCCACAATCTGTGCGCCCGGCGTGATGGACAAGGCCCGCGACGTGTTGAAAGGAACGCTGAGATGACCGAGACCCGCACAGCCGCCAAGATCGGTGTTCTGGTGCCCTTCACCAACACCAATCTGGAACCGGATATGGAGATGCTGCGACCGCCAAACACCACTATCCATTTCCAGCGCATGGGCGGCTATGACGTGGATGAAATTCCCGGCTCGGATCAAATGGCAGGTTTGGGCGCTTCAGATATCAGCCACGATCTGCGCATGATCTCAGGGGTGCGGCCCGATGTGGTGCTGTACGGCTGCACCTCGGCCACCCTGACCCATGGACCGTCTTTCGACGCTGAGCTGGCGCAACAGATCAAATCCGGATCCGGGGCGCTGTCGCTGACCGCGGCCGGATCATTGATCGCCGCAATCAAAACGCTGGAGGCCACAAAGGTCGGCTTTTCCTCGCCCTATCTGGGCGAAATAAACGTACAGGCGATGGATTTCATGGCCCAGAACGGAATCCAGACCGTTCGATGCGCCGATGTGGGCCGCAAGCTGGGCAATTACGGTCAGGGCGAGCTGACACCGGATGAAGTCTATGATCTGGCCTGTCAGGCCGATCACCCGCAGGCGCAGGCCATAATTCTCAGCTGCACCGACCTGCGCGCGGTCGAGGCGATCGACCGGATTGAAGCAACGCTTGGCAAGCCGGTGGTCACCTCAAATCAGGCGATGATGTTCTGCCTTATTCGGGCTCTGAACCTGCCGCGTCGCGACGCGCTTCCAGGGCGATTGTTCGACCTGCTCTGAACGGATCAGGGCGCAAGGCGACAGTGTAAAGGAGCAAGCTCACCTCGTACACTTCTTGGATCAGCTAGGCTTGTTGCCAGCTTCAGTTGCGCGCCGCGGCGTGTTCTTGACCGAAGCAGCCGCCCAGATTTCCCGGAGCAGCCAGTCGCACAGCATCGGTCTTCAAACCCCTGTTTCGAAGCGTGACATCCTGTAGGCGGCTCCAATTAGCGCCTTGGCGTTCTGTTCAACCTGTGCAGCGGGCAGCAAGACCGGGGTCATCGCCGCCATCAGGATCTAGGGTGCCGATGTGCTGGTCGGAATGCGTTTCAACGGCATCTTCGGCAGATTTTACGTCTGGTCGGCGGGGGCGTAGATCAACGCGCCAAGGTCAGAGAATTTCGAACCTGGCGCACTCAGTCCCAGAACCGCATCACAAATGGCGGCAGCACGGGATGCACCCAGCGATGGTGTCGCAAATTCCATGAACTTGTCGATCACTTCTGCCTCGTCCATTGGTGCCTCGGGTCCGCCGCGTGCGTGTACGTCGCCCGACTCAAGTATCCGCCCGTCGGTCAGGGTGATGCTGACATCGGCAAACCGGCTTTTGGGGAAACGGTCGGAATGGCGTGCTGCCTCTGCTACCGAGATACGCTCGACGACCGAGGCGACCAAAGGGTCGGCCAGACCCGACCCGGTGATGCTTTCGACCCCGATCCGGCCATGCGCAACCATCGTGGCGACGGCAAACGGCAGCGAATACTGCGCCTTGGACGTATCATCCGGCATGCCTTGAAAGAGGCAGGCGCTTTCCCGAAACGTGTTTACCTGGATCGCCGCAATATCCTGATGCGCTAGGTCGTTTTCACGCATCAGCGCCCGGGTGGCGTCAATCGCCGCATGAGCCCAGCGGCAAATCGGATAGGGTTTCACATATTGATGTTCCATCTGCCAGAAATGGCCCAGATCTTGCCAATGCGGGGCAACGTCTGCCGCTTCGATGGTGATGGCTGGTGCCCCGGTAAAACCTTTTTCGGCCAAAACCGCTGAAGAAATGCCAACCAACGCGCCCCAGCCCGAACCGTCATGTAGCATTGTGGGATTGGCGATCTCGCGCATCATCTGGCTGCGCGGGCCGTGGTATTCGGCAATCCCCATGGCTTGCCGCATCTGCTCGGCCGTAAATCCGCGCATGCGCGCCGCCACAGCCACCACGCCAAGCGCGTTCCAAGCTCCGGATGTGTGATAATCGCTGACAGTGTCATGCAAAGAAATACCCGCTCGTCCCGCGATCTCGTATCCAACGATCACCGCCGCCAATGCTTCGGCCCCCGAGAAGTCTTGAACAGTTTCAGCCAGTGCCGCCAATGCCGGAATAACGGCAACTCCGATGTGGCCTTTGGTTGGATTGTATCCATCATGGCCGTCCAGATTGTCGGTCTGTGTGGCTGCTGCATAGGCCGCGCCCGCGACACTGACGCGGCGACCGTCGAAAAGTATACGCGCGCTCAGCCCCGGGTCGCCCACGCCAAACAGCGCTGCCGCACTCTCGCGCGCAATCCGTCCGGCCTGCATTGGGCCCGATCCTATGGTGATCCCCAGCGTATCCAGCAGCATCAACGCCGCAGCCTTACGGGCTGTTTCGGGAAAATCCTGCGCCGCACGACCCAGCGTAAAATCTGCAACGGTCTGAAAGGTATCTGTCACGGTGTCCAGTCGAGGTTTTTCTTTCGGGTTCCGGTTACAAGAAAAAGCCTATGTGAGTTTGCGCATAGCGGCACGAAAACAATCATGGGGCAATGGCCCCGGATTATTTGTGACTAGGACCAGATCGCATTTCGAGTCAGAACCATTCTTGTGAGTCGCTCATGGGCAAGACAGCAAGCTCTGGGCTTTTTAATTCTTCGCGATGTTCCTTGCCTGAGAAAAGCCTGTCATGATGAATCTTCCTCACCTGACCTTTCTGCGTTCGTTCGAAGCGGCGGCACGGCACCTGAGCTTCACCGCTGCTGCCGAAGAGTTGAACTGCACTCAATCTGCCGTCAGCAATCATGTCCGCTCGTTGGAAGAGTTTTTGCAGCGCCCCCTGTTCGTGCGCCATCCCCGATCCCTGTCGCTGACAGATGTGGGAGAGGCCTATCTGCCGTCAGTGCGCCATGCCCTGCAGGAAATCAACGCCGCAACGCAATCGGTCATCGTACGCTCGCATACCCGCAAAGTGGTGGTATCTTGCCCGGTCAGTCTGGCCGAGAACTGGTTGCCGGAAGTGATCCGCGGTTTCAATGCGGTGCATCCCGATATTGATCTGACGGTTCATGGCACTGTCTGGGCGGATGTCGAACAAAATGTTTCGGATATCTCGCTGACAATCAATCATATCGACGATGTTACGCCGGACACACAACAGTTATGGGTCGAAAAGCTGGCCCTGGTCTGTGCACCCGGTTTTCTGGTCGATGGCATTCCGCTTACCGACCCCAAGCAATTGCAGAATGCACCGCTGATCCATATCCTGGGCCGCCCCTCCTATTGGGAGCATGCGGCACGGCATTTCGGATTGTCCGACCTGAGCCAGAAGGACGGTTTGCGGACAAATGCCTCGAATCTGGCGATGGAAATGGCAGCCAAGTCACTGGGGTGCGTCGTCCTGCCCCGGTCTCTGGCTCGGTCTTATGTCGAGCGGGGGCTGCTGATCGAGCCATTCCAGTTCGATCTGAACAGCCCTTGGACCTATTTCATGCGTCTCAAGGAAAAACCAGTTTCGCCACCGGTACGGCTGTTTCAGAACTGGCTGTTGCAAGCCGCCGCTGAAATGGACTCCTGACCGGAAGGGTATTCGCCGGGGTATTTCAGGCGGCTCCTTCAATCCCTTTCGCTGTCAAGTCGCGCAACCCGCAATCCTGTGTACAGGTGGTGTCCCACACCGTGTCAAATCTCGCTTGGAACCACACCCAGCCACACAGCTTGTCGGTGACGAGAACACGTGGTTCACCCCTGCACGTCATCAAAACTCAAAAAAGTGGGAGCGGCGGCAGGGATTTTTCCAGTCATCAACAAGCCTTTGCTTCAACTTCAGAAGACACGGGAAATACCTGAAAAATCCTGTCATTCACATCCCATTTCACAACGAAACTCGACACCAACCGGTTCTTCGTGACCATCGATTCCGCCAAACAAAGCCGTCATGATTGCCAATTCGACGGGCCCAAGACCGTCTGCGTTCTTATTGCCTCAATATCCGCAAGAATCTATGGGATGCATCGCGCAACTGCTGGCAGCCATTGAAACCGGCGTCAGTTTCTTTGATTGTGCCCACGCCGTCCGTGGTAATTGGTAAGAAGGATTTTTAGATGCGTATAGCAATGATCGGCACCGGTTATGTTGGTTTGGTGTCCGGTGTCTGCTTTTCGGACTTCGGTCATGACGTGATTTGCGTCGACAAGGCTGAGCAAAAGATCGACATGCTCAAGTCCGGAGAAGTGCCGATCTATGAGCCAGGCCTGGATGTGCTGATGTCAAAAAACGTTGCTGCTGGTCGCCTGAGCTTTTCAACCGATCTGAAGACTGCAGTTGATGGTGCCGACGCGGTTTTCATCGCGGTCGGAACCCCGACCAGGCGAGGGGACGGCCACGCGGATTTGACCTATGTGATGGCGGCGGCAGAAGAAATCGCCCAGGCCATTACCGGATACACTGTCATTGTCACCAAATCGACCGTGCCGGTGGGCACCAATAGAAGAGTTCAGGAGGTCGTTACCACTGCCAACCCCACAGCCGAATTCGACGTGGCATCGAACCCTGAATTTCTGCGCGAAGGTGCTGCGATCGATGACTTCATGCGCCCGGATCGCGTCGTGGTCGGTGTGGAAAACGATCGCGCCGCCGAAGTGATGGCCGAAATCTACCGACCGCTCTATCTGCGTGACTTCCCGATCCTGACCACCGATCTGGAAAGCGCCGAGATGATCAAATACGCTGCCAACGCATTTCTGGCGACCAAGATCACCTTCATCAATGAAATCGCGGGCCTGTGTGAAAAGGTCGGTGCGGATGTCAAGGAAGTTTCACGCGGCATCGGTCTGGACGGACGAATTGGCAACAAGTTCCTGCACGCCGGACCAGGCTATGGTGGCTCTTGTTTTCCGAAGGATACGGCCGCGCTGGCGCGGATCGGACAGGATCACGCTTATCCGATGCAGATCACGGAAACCGTCATTCGGGTGAATGACGAGGTCAAGAAACGGATGATCGAGAAAATCCGCGACGCCTGCGACGACCGCCTCAATGGCAAGACGGTGGCGGTTCTGGGTGTCACCTTCAAACCCAACACCGACGACATGCGCGACGCGCCATCACTGTCCATCATTCCCGCTTTGATCGGTGGAGGGGCCAAAGTGCGCGTCGTCGATCCGCAGGGCAAAGCGGAAGGCGATGCACTGTTGCCCGGAGTCGAATGGAGCGACGACCCCTATGCAGCAGTTCAAGGGGCTGACGTTGTGGTGTTGCTGACGGAGTGGAACGAGTTCCGCGCGTTGAACCTGACCGAGCTGGCCGGTTCCATGAACTCTGCCCGAATGGTAGATCTGCGCAATATCTATTCGAAGTCACAGGCGCTGAAATCCGGCTTTGAAACTTATGTCGGCGTTGGACGCTGAACGCACACCGCCTGTTGGATCAAACACGCCCACCGGACCTACTTGGGTCCGGCAGGGCTCGGCCTTCACGGGCTATTCGGCGGCCCAGATATTGCGGCGGCGTTCCTTGACCATTTCATTGCCTTCATCGGTGCCGTCGTGGAACGTGTTGAACCATTCATCCCAAGGGGTTTCCCAGGTGCCGTAGTTGCAATCGAAAAACCGATGGTGCAGCTGGTGAAAGAAATCCCCGACCTGAAACTTGGCCTTGTTGCCGAACTTCACATGCTCGAACCCGGCATGAGAGGTTGGTGCACCGATGCCGTGATGGAACAGCAGGAAAATGGCGTGGATCGGATGCGACGGCAGCAGAAAAAATATCATTGTGTCGAACATCAGGAAAAAGCTCTCGACCGGATGCATCGCAAGCCCCGACCAAGGGCCGGTGTTGATATTGCGGTGATGCCAAGCGTGGACTTTTGAATAGAGCACACCCACGTGCAGCAGCCTGTGCAACCAGTAGAAATGGAACCCGGCCCAGATCGGCACAAAAACGGTCACGGCGATGAACCAGATCGGGTTGCTGTCAAGTGTGATCATCGTGATCCAGCCATTGGCATAGGAGTACAGGATCAGACATTCCCAGAACGTCCAGAACGTCAACGCCGGGCCCAAGGTCCAGAACATATTGTCCCAGACCTGGTTTTTGAACGTGAATACCTTTGCGCCCTTCATCATCGGGCGCATGTCATAGCGGTATTCGTCCTGTTGCGTGCGGAACCTCCAAAGGGCCAGGTGCAAGCCGCCTGCGGCCACCATCAGGATGCAGAAATTACGGAACCAGATTTTCGCAACCCAGTCCCAGCCGAAGTTCTCAATCCTGCTCAATGAAGGCGTCAGATAGGTCCAGGTGATGACCGCAAAGACCAGCAGCAGCGCCCGCAATGCAAGTGGGTTCCAGCTTTGCAACAGGTATTTCAACGCGGCCAGAGGTTTTATCGGCCAATCCCAGTAGGGCGCAGTCTGAATCGGCAACTGGGGCGTGTAGTTCCAGATCTTGCGCTTGGCACGTGGCGGCAGGTCGGGGTCTGACATAGTGGGCTCATTTCATCAGTTCACTGATCACAAGCCTAAGGCCAAGGATCAAAAGCTCAGACCATAATGTCTTGCCGGTGAGGCTAAGTTTTGCTTAGCCTGCTGAAATGAACACCCGTGTCCCTTCCCTCAACTGGCTGCGAGTATTCGAGGCTGCGGCCCGAACCGAAAGCTTTGCTCGTGCCGCGACGCAGTTGAACATGACACCTGCTGCCGTCAGCCAGCAGGTCAAGGCGTTGGAGACAAGACTGGGCACACCCTTATTTCACCGTCACGCGCATGCGGTTACGTTGACCGAGACCGGGCGCGCCTATCTGCCGTCGGTACAGCAATCATTGCTCATGCTTGAAACAGCAACCACCGGTCTGTTTGGCGAAACCCGCGAGCAGAGGCTTTACGTGCAGTCGGTGCTGCTTTTTGCACATGGCATTCTGGCCGGGGGCGTTCCTGAATTTCAGGCGGCACATCCTCAGATCAACCTTTCGCTTTCGACGGGCAATGTTGTGTCGGACTTTGCCAATCGGTTTACTGACCTTCAGATCGTGTTCGGTAACCCTGCGCTGTTCGGCTCGGAAAGTGACGAGTTGATGCGCGAACATCTCTATCCCATCGCCCCACCTGAGATTGCTGCTCAGATTCAAGCACCAGAGGACTTGTTCAAGTTCACCTTGGTCGAAGTTTCGACGCACCGTGCAAGCTGGCCGCATTGGTTCGAACACCTGCGGCTGCCAGCGGGACAGGCACGATACTTCTTTGCCGACAATTCGGTGATGGCGGCAGAGCTCTGTGCCAGCGGATGCGGCATTGCATTGGCGCGCGCGCCGGCATCAGATCGGATTATGAAGCTGTCCGGTTTGATCCCCTGCCTGCCAGACATCTCATGTCCGGGGCAAGAAGCCTATCACCTGGTCTACCCTTCCCGAACGGCGCTGCGCCCGGCAGCGCGTACGTTTCGCGATTGGCTGATGGGCTACAGCCCCGCCGTCCAGACGCGGTAACGCCCCTGCCCGGTGACCTCGCGAACCAGACCCCGCTGCGCGAACAGGTCGAAGTTGCGCTGTACCGCCGCACGAGAAGCCTTGGTCAGTTCTTCGGCCAACGGCGCTGACACCATGGGCCAAGCTGTCAAAGCGTCGATCAGGCGCGGTGGAGTGCGACCGCTCAGATCCTGCGTGACCTCTCTGGCCTTGTCCTCCCAGGCGCTGATCCGGTCCAGATGCAACAACCCTGCAAGGGCAGCCTGCCCTGCCCCAAGAATCCAAGCACTCAGTTTTCCCGTCGGATCCCCCGATCCGCGCAGCGCGCCGGGCCCGGACAAGGCCAACGGCATGAACAGCGCACCGCCACGCCCCATGGACGCTGCATGCCGCGCGGCAATGACGGCTGCTTCCGTGTCCTGTCCGATGCCTTGTGACACCGCCCGCCACGCATGAAACGCAATTGCTGACTGCGTCACGGGATGCAACCCGTCCGCGTTCTGCATGACCTCAGCCAGATCAACAATAGATTCAGGGGTGGCGTCGGCCCCCTGAGCAAGCCTGTCAAGAAACGCAGTCAGACCAGTTTCCCAGCCGCCGGCGGCAGGTGCTGCACCCGAACTCAGGCGCCGAACCGCCCATCCCGCCCGGAACAACGCCTGCACGTCGTCATGCGTCGCACCGATCCGCAAACCTGTCCACAAAGCCAACCGATCAACGCTGATCCGGTCTCCCGTCCACCACCCCAGATCGGATGTCTCCATCAATGCCAAGCGGTGCGTCCACCCTTCGGGACCTGCCCGCAGCCGTTCGTCCAGCGCCCCAAAAGTCAGGGTCAGATCGGCAAGTTCCGCAGAAAGTTCGGACTGCGCGGCACGCCAATCGCGCGGATCGAACAGCAGGCGCTGTTCGGGCCGCGGTCCGGGCAGGAAGAAATCATCGTCTGCCACGTCTTCATCCGGTGGCAAGAACCAAAGGTCGTCCTCTTCGGACGGATCCCCGTCAAATATACTGGCGGGGCCAAGATCTTCGGCCTCGTCTTCAGGAAGGGGCAAGGGTTTCTTCGGCGTCATACCGCGCATTCTTCGGACATTCCTGTCGGTTCACAAGGGGTATTCCGTCAGCCCGCAAAGGTTCGGGTCAGAACATCCAGTTCACCACTTAAATCGGTCTGCGGAGAGCTACCCAACAGCATGTAACCATAGCCATCCTGTGCCCAGGTCGCTGTTGCCAAACCACTCAGAACGGCCTGCTTGACCTCTGCCTTCGGGGCGTTTGGCCCCTGACGGATAACACAGAAGGCAAATGGTTGACCCTGCTCATCGGCGAAAACGACCTGAACCAAGGGCTTTCCCTTGAACGACAAAACCTGTGCACGCTTCAGCGCCAAACCCGGCAGGGATTCCAGCGCTTCACGGTTCAGAGACCTGCCAAGTGCTGCCTCGGCCATCGCGAACTGTTTGTCCAGCGATGCCTCGGAACTGTCCAGCGAGACAATCGTCTCGGGCACATAAAGCGACTGATAGATCGCCGCTTGCTGCGCCCAGCCCAGTTCTGCCGGGCGCGTTGCCCAGAACGTCAGGGCGACGGCTGCGACCCCGGCACTCGCGGCCACGGCCAGAAGGCGCAAAAATCCGCCATTGGCGTGATGCGCCACGGGTTCCGGCAAATCGACCTTCGGCGCCTCGGTGGGCAGTTTCTCAAAAACGTCCTGAACGACAGGCGCGAACGGATCCAGCGCCATCAAGCGGCGTTCAAGCTCAACGTCATCCTCAACTGCAGCCTCGATGGCGCAGCTCTGAGCTTCATCCAGTGTGCCTTCCAGATACGCCAACAGCGTCTCGTCAGAAAACGTCATTTGCCACTCCGTCGCGCGGCGACTGCCGCATCAAACTGCATCACGGTTTTCAGTTTCTGCCGGGCATTCGACAGCCGGCTCATGATTGTGCCGATGGGAACTTCCAGCAGAGCAGCGGCCTCGCGGTAGCTGTACCCTTCGACGAACACAAGCATGACCGTTTCCCGCTGCGCTTCTGGCAGCTGCATCACTTGAGTAAACACTTCAGCCGCAAAAATATTCGTTTCTGAATCCGGCCCGATTGCGACCAGTTCCGCTTCCGGCGTCACCGACAGCGCCTGTGCCCGCCGGACAGATCGAGACCGCACTTCGTTCAACCAGATTGACCGGCAGATCGTCATCAGCCAACTGTCCAGACGATCATGCGACGTCACTTGATGATGTCGCTCAAGCGCACGCAGGCATGTGGCCTGCACCAGATCGTCCGCCACATCTGATGCCCCCGACAAAGCCAGAGCAAACCGCCAGACGCGTTTTGAATGCGCCTGCACCGCTTCTCTGACGGCCTGTTCGGAAGTCATCTCGGCACTCATCGAATAAAATGCGACCTGTTTGTGTTTGTCAGTAACGGACCCGGCCCGCAGGGCCAGATTTGACATAAACTGCGGAGGAAAGAAATGAAACTTCTGTTGAAGGCTGTCACGTTTGTGTCGGCAATTGTTGCAACACCCATTTGGGCGGAAGGATGGCTACTGGATCCCGAACGTTCGCATCTGGCCTATGGGTCGATCAAGAAAGACTCGGTGGGCGAGGTCAACAGTTTCACCAACCTAAACGGGCACGTCCGGGATGGCATGGCTGAAATCGAAATCGACCTGTCTTCGGTCGAAACCAATATCGATATTCGCAATGAACGAATGATCGAATTTGTCTTTCGCCAGGCACCCACTGCATCCCTGACCGCCGAATTCGATATGGCAAAGGTTTCAGACCTGGCCGTCGGTGAAACTACGACGGTAGATGCTGCATCCGTGCTTTCGCTGGCCGGCACGGATGTTGAGTTTGACGCAGAAATGTTCGTCGCGCGCTTGTCCGAAACTTCGGTACTTGTTTCGACAAACGACATGGTGTTTCTCAGTACGGAAGACGCCAGTGTCAACACGGGCGTGGACACGCTTATGGAGCTGGCAGACTTACCCGGTATCACCCGAACGGTACCAATCACGGCCCGGCTGATCTTTCACAGCGATGAGGAACAGGCCGCAGCGGCATCGGATGCAACGGCTGTTGTTGCTGCCGCAACTGTCCAAGGTGACCCAACAGCCGGCAAAAAGGTCTTTCGCAAGTGCAGCGCCTGCCACAAACTGGAAGAAGGCCGCCATGGCGTCGGTCCGTCCTTGCACGGTATCCTCGGCGCAAAGGCTGGTCAGGCAGAGGGATTCAAATACTCGACAGCACTGAAAGGTTCCGACATCGTCTGGACGCATAGGACCCTGAGCGCGTTCCTGGCGGATCCCAAAGGCTATCTTCAGGGCAATCGAATGCAGTTTCGCGGCCTGAAAAAGAACGAGGATATTGTCGACCTTCTGGCATATTTGCAGGGAGAGGGGTGACAGCGACCCGTAAGAGATATGGTCTTTGCGCCAAATATCGACGTCAAACAACTGGACCCAGTAAAGGTCAGATACCTGGCCTGCGCCCGTCTCCTGTCTGTTTTCTGGACCAGTAAGGATTCAAAGTAGTCCGATATCCAGAAAACAGAGCTCTCTGTTAGCGGATTCTTGCCGAACGTTGCGAATCCTTAGCTGCGGGGCAAATCACATTTTGCGGTTTTTTTGCAAATCCAAGCATGCACCAATCTTGTCCGCACCTATACAACGGGGCAAATCGCGATGTCCATCGCTGCCTCCCGCTCTTGTCCGATCTTCAACCAGCTACTATCTAGCGAGGGTACATCTCAGATAGTCGGGATGGGCCGCTCTGCCGCAGCGTGGAATCTGTCCTTTAGGCCCGACAAAATATAGGTTATCTGAGCGTGCGCACAGTTTCACGATTTGGAGAACGCAATGATGAAGCGCGCCTGGAACAAGTGGCGATCAGGCTATATGGGCCGTCTTGTAGGTGAAAGCTTTTACGCGCAAGGCAGGCTGTATGGTGTTGCGATTCTGGCTATGATTGCCGTGGCCGTCACAACGGCCGGTTCCGCATACATGATGGAGTACATTGTCGATGCCATGACCAGCCCCGATTTGCAGGGCTGGGCGCATGTCATTGCGCTGGGGGTCGTGCTCCTGTTTTTGGTCAAAGCGATCGCATCCTATATTCAGGCAATCTACCTTGCCCGCGCAGGCAATCGGATCGTGGCAGAGCAACAGGACAAGGTTTACCGAAAACTGCTCAGACATGGCGTCTCGTTCTTTTCGAACAATGAATCATCGGACCTTCTGATGCGCACCACCCATGGCGCACAGGCGGCCAGAAACCTGATCGATGTGCTGGTCACCGGGTTTGTGCGCGACTCCCTGACTCTGGTCGGGCTGGTTGCGGTCATGGTGTATCAGCAACCCGTTTTGTCCGTCTTGTTCTTTGTCGTGGGTCCGATTGCCTTGTTGGGCGTTCGCTATCTGTTGAAGAGTGTGCGCACGATCATGCAGGCCGAATTCAAGTCGCTGGCGGAAATCATTCGGGTGTTGCAGGAGACCTCGGCAGGGATCAAGGTCATCAAAGTGTTCTCACTCGAAGACCGAATGATCAACCGCATGGATACCGCCATCCGGAAAGTTGAACAACGCTCGAACGACATCGCCAAGTTGCAGTCCATTGCCAGCCCTCTTATGGAGTTTCTGGCTGGCCTCGCCGTGGCAGGTGTACTTGTGGTCAGCACGATGGGCATCGCAGGCACCGAACAGCCCAGCGCAGGCCAGTTGATGTCCTTTATCACGGCGTTGCTGATGGCCTATGAACCGGCCAAGCGGCTGTCAAAAATGCGTGTTCAGATCGAAACCAACATGGTTGGTGTCGGCATGTTGTTCGGCCTGCTGGATCAGGACGACACAATGGTGGAAAGCCCAGAAGCCCATGACCTGATCGAAGGCCCCGGCCAGATCACGTTGCGCAATGTAACTTTCGGCTACCAGGGTGCCGTATCTGTGATCGAAGATATGAATGTCACGTTCGAGGCCGGTAAAACCACGGCGCTCGTCGGTCAGTCCGGCGGTGGCAAGTCTACGTTGTTTGGACTGATCATGCGGTTCTACGATCCAGATGAGGGGAGCGTCGAGATCGATGGTCAGGATCTGCGCGAGGTAAGCTTTGCGTCCCTGCGAAAAAAAATCTCTTATGTCGGGCAGGATACGTTCCTGTTTTCGACGTCGATCATGGACAACCTGCGCTGCTCGGCCCCCGACGCTTCGGATGAAGACGTTGTTGCCGCAGCCAAAGCCGCACATGCGCATGAGTTCATCATGGAACTACCACAGGGTTACGAAACGCAAGTCGGTGAAAACGGAACCTTCCTGTCAGGTGGTCAGAAACAGCGAATTGCAATTGCGCGCGCTATTCTGAGAAAATCAGAAATTCTGCTTCTGGATGAGGCCACAAGCGCATTGGATGCCGAGTCGGAATCTCTGGTCAAAAAGGCGCTGGACACCCTGACGAAGGATGTAACCGTCGTTGTCATTGCACACCGTCTGTCGACTGTTCTGGAAGCGGACAAAATTTTCGTGGTTCAGGATGGCTCTATCGTGGAACAGGGCAGTCTGGAAGAGTTGATGAAAAAGAACGGAAGTTTCCGCAACCTTTTCGATCAGCAATTCAAAAAACACGAACCCAAGGCGGAAGTGGCCGAGTAACCCCGGTCTTTGATCCGGTATTTTTTTTCCGGGCATGACCTGTCCGGGAAAATGGGCACATGTACCTCCAGAACTCCGGGGCCACTATTTTGGTCCGCGCGACGCAAGGAAATGTACATTATGTATTTCGACATATGAGTTCTTCCAACGTAACCGGTGGGCCAAAAACGCCTCTGCGATGCGGGAGACTCGCGCTGCTCCCCTTATGAGACGAACGGCCCTTGTGAACACAGGATCAGAGGTGGTGATCTTCGGCGGCACCGAATTGAACTTGGGGACATGATCGATCAGTCGCATTCAGAGCCAGCGCCTTTACATCAAACCTTAAGAAGTACGTCGCACGCACGCGCCGCTCATATCGGCGCTTCGGAGAGGTGAAAAACCGTGGCGCAGATAGACACTGCCGCATTGACCACCGTCACAGCACGAACAAAGCAATCCTGTTGCACTATAGCGGGTACAGACACGCAACCTGATGCGTTTCTCCGTCCAGTTCGGGCAATGTTGCCCTGCACTGATCAGTTGCCAACCAACATCTTTGCGCGAAGGCGCAACCATTTGGAATATTCATCGGCGAAGGCAGTTCGCCCTCAAGCTTGATCCGTTCTTTTCGGGCCGTAGGATCGGCCCGGGGAGTCGTGGACAACAACGCCTTTGAATAGGGGTGACGCGGCGCGGCGAACAGTTGCTCTTTGGGCGCTTTTTCAACAGCGCACCCCAGATACATGACGATCACGTCGTCGGCAAAATGCCGGACCACCGAGAGATCATGCGAAATGAACAGATAGGCGAGGTCAAGCCGTTCCTGTAAATCCACAAGCAGGTTCAGGATCTGCGACTGGATTGAGACGTCCAGTGCTGAAACCGGCTCATCCAGGACCAGGACCCTGGGATTCAGCATAAGCGCACGTGCAATGGCGATCCGCTGACGCTGCCCGCCAGAAAACATATGCGGATAGCGGTCATAATGCTCGGGGCGCAAGCCGACCATCTGGATCATGTCGCGCGCTTGTGCCTCGCGGTCTGCGGCGGACATGTCCGGACGGTTGATGATCAGCGGCTCCTGCAAGATCTGACCGATGCGTTGACGTGGATTCAGTGATCCATAAGGATCCTGGAACACGATTTGCACCGTCTCTCGCATCTTGCTCCATTGCGACGGGGTAATGTCGACACCGTCAATCGTCAGCCTGCCCGACGTCGGTTCTTCAATCATCGTTACCAATCGCGCCAACGTTGACTTGCCGCAGCCGGACTCTCCGACGATGGCCAGTGTCTTTCCCGGTTTCAGTTCGAAATCCACCCCCGAAAGGGCCTTTACCGTCGCTGACTTGGACAGCAACCCGCCCTTCACCGTGTAAAACCGGGTCAGATCTTTTGCCTGAACGATTGGGTCGGTCATGCCAATTCTCCGGCAGCAATTCTTTCAACGTGGTGGCAGCGTGCTTTGCCAAAGGCCTCGGCATGAGGGGTCGGTGGCTTTTCCGCGCAAGTTGCATCGGCAAACCGGCATCGCGGGCTGAACAGGCACCCTTTGGGGCGATCGAACTGCCCCGGCACAACGCCGGGAATCGTCGGAAGGACCTTTGAGGTCGCGCGCTCGGGCAAAGCGCTCAGCAGGGCCGATGTGTAGGGATGACGCGGCGCGCGGAACAAATCACGAACGGGCTGCTCTTCGACTTTTTGTCCAGCATATTGCACCTGAACCCGTTCGGCGGTTTCGGCCACCACCCCCATGTCATGGGTGATCAGTACAAGGCCCATGTCGTTGTCGTCACGCAAACGAACCAGCAGGTCGAGAATCTGCGCCTGAATGGTTACGTCCAGCGCCGTGGTCGGTTCATCTGCAATCAGAAGCTTGGGCTTGCAGGCAATTGCCATCGCGATCATGACGCGCTGGTTCATGCCGCCCGACATCTGATGTGGAAAGGTGTTCAGGCGACTTTCAGGCGCGGGAATGCCGACCTGTTCGAATAGCTCAATCGCGCGCTGGTGGCGGTCCTTGCGGTTCAAACCCAGATGGATGCGCAAAGCCTCTTTGATCTGGAATCCCACCGTGAAACAGGGGTTCAGCGATGACATCGGCTCCTGAAAGATCATCGCCATGTCCTTGCCGATGATCTTGCGGCGCTCACGGGCCGAAAGACCGGCCAGATCGAGCCCTTCAAAGCGCATCTCGTCAGCGGTGATCGTCGCGGTCCAGGGCAACAACCCCATCAGTGCCAACATCGACACCGATTTACCCGAGCCGCTTTCACCCACGATGGCCAGCAACTCACCCTTGTCCACCGACAGATCTACACCATCCACGGCGCGGAACTTGCCCGAGGCTGTGGCGAATTCAACAGTCAGGTTGCGGATCTGCAAAAGGCTCATGCGATCAGCTCCGTTTCAGTTTAGGGTCCAGCGCATCGCGCAGGCCGTCGCCCATCAGATTGATGGCAAGTACGGTGACAAGGATTGCCAGACCGGGGAAGGTAACCACCCACCAGGCGCGTAGAATGAATTCGCGCGCTTCGGCCAGCATGGTGCCCCATTCCGGCGTGGGCGGCTGTGCGCCCATGCCCAGAAAGCCCAGGGCGGCTGCGTCCAGAATCGCTGTCGAGAAGGACAACGCCGCCTGTACGATGATGGGTGCCAGACAATTGGGCAGCACGGTGATGAACATCAGCCGTGATCTGCCAGCACCGGCCACACGCGCCGAAGTGACATAATCCTTCTGACGTTCCGCCAGAACCGACGCGCGGGTCAGGCGCACGTAGTGGGGTTGGAAAACAATGGCGATGGCAATCATCGCGTTGGTCAGCGACGGGCCAAGGATGGCCACCAGCACCAGTGCCAACAGCAGCGACGGAAAGGCCAGAACGATATCCATCACCCGCATGATCAGCGTATCGATCCATTTGGGGGCAAAGCCCGACAGCAGGCCCACCATCACGCCGCCTGACACGGCCACACAGACGACAACGATCCCGACAAAGAAGGAATAGCGTGAGCCCATGATCAGGCGCGACAGCATATCGCGACCCAGCGGATCCGTACCCAACGGGAAAGCCCAGCTTCCGCCCTGCTGCCATGCAGGCGGCTGCAGGATGTGGTCGCGGAACTGTTCGGTTGGGTCATATGGGGCCAGAAGGGGTGCAAAAGCGGCGCAGAATACAAAAGCGGCAAAAACCCACAGCCCAATGACGGCACCGCGGTTTTCGCTGAAGTAATACCAAAACTCGCGCAGGGCGCTGGGGCGGTCTTCCGTTCTGGGCGGGGTTGCGGATAGTTCGGCCATTACCGCCTCCGAATTTTGGGGTTAATGATGCCGTAAAGGACATCGACCAGCAGGTTCACCAGCATCACGATCACCGCGATCATCAGCAATCCGCCCTGAACAACCGGGTAGTCTCGGCGGAAAATGCTGTCGACCATCCACTTTCCTATGCCCGGCCAGCTGAAGATGGTTTCGGTCAGGATGGCTCCTGCCAGCAACGTGCCCACCGACAGGCCAATCACCGTGACAACCGGAATCAGCGCGTTACGCAGCGCGTGCAACCCGTTGATCCGCGTTGGCGACAAACCCTTGGCGCGCGCGGTGCGGATGTAGTCTTCGCCCAGAACTTCCAACATCGCCGACCTGGTCTGGCGTGCGATAACCGCCAGCGGAATAGTCCCCAGCACAATCGTCGGCAAAATCAGGTGGCGCACGGCTGATCCGAATGCCCCTTCCTGACCCGACAACAGGCTGTCGATCAGCATAAAGCCGGTGACGCTGGGAAAGTAATACAACAGGTCGATCCGACCCGAGACCGGTGTCCAGCCCAGATTGCCCGAGAATACAATGATCAACAGCAGCGCCCACCAGAAGATGGGCATCGAGTATCCGACCAGCGCCGAGGACATCAGCGCCCTGTCAAAGAACTTCCCTCGGTTCACCGCCGCGATCACACCTGCCGGCAGACCCAGCGCAACGGCGAAGATCATGGCGCACAGGGACAACTCCAGCGTTGCGGGGAACAACGAAAAGAACTCATCCCATACGGGTTTCCTGGTGACAAAGCTTTCGCCCAGATCACCTTGAAGGACTCCGGTGAGGTATTCCCAATACTGCTGCAACACCGGCTTGTCGAAACCCAGCTTTTCGACCATTTCCTGATAACGTTCTTCCGTCATGCCGCGTTCACCGGCCATCACGATGATCGGATCGCCGGGCAGCACCCGGATGAACATGAACGAAATCAGCGTCACGCCCAGAAATGTCGGAACAAACAGGCCAAGACGGGTAAGGAAATAGCCAAGCATCAGCGACCTATGATTGTAAGTTCTTTGGGAAAGCGGGTCAGTGACCGACAACCATCCCCGGTGACAAGAACATCATCTTCTATGCGAACGCCGAACTTGTCCAATTCGTACAGACCGGGTTCGTTGGTCCAGACCATGCCCGGCAGGATTATCTGACTGTTGCCGCGCATGATATACGGCGCCTCATGCACATCCCGGCCCAGACCGTGACCTGTCTTGGTCCGGATACGATCGGCAAAGGGCGAGGCCTCAAGCACGCCTGTGACGGCGTCGTCGATGTCATGCGCTGTCACGCCGGGGCGGCAGGCTTCGAACCCGGCTTTGTTGGCGCGCAAAACCGTGTCGTAGACGTCCCGGCCTTCGTCCGGGACGACCTGAACGAAAAAAGTTCGCGTGATGTCGGCCGCAAAACCATGTTTTCGAGCGCCAAAGTCGAACAGCAAGGCGTCGCCTGCCTTGATCCGGTAGTCGGCGCGCGCCTTTCCGTGCGGTCGTGCCGAGTTGTCCCCCGCAGCCACGATGGGGGAAAAGGCCAGCGACTCGGCGCCTTCCGCAAAAAGCGCCTGTATCAGCGACTGCTCGATCTGTTTTTCGGTCTGACCTGCACGAACACCCGCAACCACACGCTCCAACGCGCGTTCCGAAATATCGATGGCCGCTTGCAGCGCGGCGATATCTTCTTCGGTTTTGATGATGCGAAGGCCTGAGATTTCGCGTTCGGCGTCCACAATTCGCAGATCCGGAATTGCGCGGGTAAACGCGTCTGACACGAAAACCCGCATCACCTGACCTTCGACAGCCAACGATCTGATCGGACTATGCGCTGCCAGCGCGGAAAAGGCAGCGTCATAGCCGGTTTGATCGCGCCAGTCGAACGCGGCACCCTCAAATCCGACCAGATCCCATGAGGCGAGTTCCAGATTGGGCACGATCGCCGCCGGATCACCCACGGCCGGAATCACCACGACAAAAGGGCGCTCGTGGCTCATGAAGGATTTGCCCAATGCACGGGTGAAATTCGGACCGGGCACCAGGGCCACTGCGTCCACTGACATATCCATTGCCAATTGGCGGTATTCGGACAAATCCGGCATTCAGCCCGACCTCCTCAATAAGAAAGCCGGAGCCACCAATCAGGCGGCTCCGGTTGGTGAGTGGTGGTTTATTCGACGCTCACACCATAGAAGATGTGGCCGCCAAGCGGGTGCACTTTATAGCCTTGCACCTTGTTGCTCATCGGCATGTAAACAACTGAATGCGCGATGGTTGCCCACGGAGCCTGCTCTTTGAACACAACCTGCGCTTCTTCATACAGTTTGGTCCGCTCGGCCTGATCCGTGCTTTGCTTGGCCTTCAGGATCAGGTCTTCGAAGGGCTGGTGACACCACTGCGCCCGGTTGGATGCTTCGACCCCGTCACAGCCCAGCAAAACCGCCAGGAAGTTATCCGGGTCGCCATTGTCCCCGGTCCAGCCCAGCAGAACGGCACCGTCCCGGTTCAGTTCTTTCGAGCGAGACAGGTATTCACCCCATTCGTACGAGACGACTTCGGCACCCACACCGACCTTGGCGAAATCCGCCTGGATAAGCTCGGCCATACGACGGGCATTCGGGTTGTAGGGGCGCTGGACAGGCATTGCCCAGATTTTCATCGACAGGTCCGAAATACCTTCGGCCTCCAGCATCGCTTTGGCGGCTTCGGGATCATAGGGATCGTCCACGATGGCGTCATTGTAGCCCCACATGGTAGGCGGGATCGGGTTCTTGGCCACCTGGCCCGAGCCCTGGAAGACCACGTCGATGATCGCCTGCTTGTCGATCGCCATGTTCAGCGCTTTACGCACCTTCGGATTGTCGAACGGCGCCATCGTGGTGTTGTAGGCCAGATATCCGACGTTCAGGCCCTCTTGTTCCAACATGCTTATGTCCGGATCATCCTTCATTGCCTGAATGTCAGCAGGGTTCGGATAGGGCATCACGTGACATTCGCCGGCTTTCAGCTTTTGATAACGCACAGATGCATCCGGTGTGATGGCAAAGATCAGGTTTTCGACCTGCGCCGGGTCTTTCCAATACTCGCCATTGGCCGCGTAACGGATCACCGCGTCTTTTTGATAAGCCACAAACGAGAATGGTCCGGTACCGATGGGTGCTGTATTCAGTTTTTCCGGCGTTCCGGCCTCCATCATTGCCTCGGCATATTCCGCGGACACGATCGAAGCAAAGTCCATCGCCATATTGGCGACAAATGGCGCTTCTGGTTTGGACAGAGTAAATTTCACTGTGTAGTCATCGATTTTTTCGATGGCCTCGACCAGATCAGGCATCCCCATACCCTGGAAATACTCCCAGGTTCCACCCGATATTTGATGATAAGGATGGGTTTCGTCTTTCTGACGCATGAACGAAAAAATCACGTCATTCGCATTGAAATCCCGGGTCGGAGTAAATTCTTCGTTCGAATGGAACTTGACGCCCTGACGCAATTTGAAAGTGTATTCCAGACCGTCATCGCTGGCCTCGACACTTTCAGCCAGACCGGGGACCACATTGGTCGTGCCCGTTTCAAATTCAAGCAACCGATTGTAGATCGGATGTGAAGAGGCATCAAAGGTTGTGCCTGCGGTGTATAGTGCAGGATCGAACCCTTCAGGCGATCCTTCGGAACAATAAACCAGAGTATTAGCCTGCGCCACGGCACCCGTCAGAGCGATCGCAGTGGTTGCGGCCAGAAGTTTGAGTTTCATGATTTTCTCCCAGAAAAGGACTTTTCAAGACAATCGCATGGCTCTTTGTCGTCAGAGCATTCAGTGACAGCATAGGTCGTTGCGATCCCTCTGCTTAATGTATCCAAAATACAAAATGTAATGTCAACAGTGTCTTTCTGCGGATGTCTCTGACGACCGTTTCTGCCGCCGCTAACTGCGTCCGGGATTTCATTCTAATCTCCGATACGCAACTAGCCTATTCTGTTCCGTGGGCGGTGATCGCAGACACTCATTGTCCGAACGCTCACTTTTTGTTTGTATGAGTAACCGCGCGCCAATCTTGTGAAGGAGGGCTTGCCAAAAGCTTTGCTGCGCGCCCCTTCATGGCTGCGGACGCAGGATCCCCGCCCCGTTCTTCATCGGCCACCTCAAACAATGCTATGGCCTGCTCGAAGTGGCCTGCTCGATAATACGCAAGACCTTTTTCGTATGTCTCAATCCACTCAAATGATCCTTCAAAACTATCGGCCATCGCAATCAGTTCATAGACGACCAGTTCTTCGGTCCGTCCGAAAACTGTAAGCGTGTCCAGCTCTCGCACGACAATTGCGTCCGCCGCTTCGCGCCTCGTCTCGGGACCAATCAGAATGCGTGTGCCATAATCCTTGTTCGCCCCTTCCAAACGGCTGGCAACATTCACAACGTCGCCTATAGCGGTGTAATTCAACCGCTGTTCTGACCCAATGTTGCCAACCAAAGCTTCACCGCTGTTTAGCCCGATCCTGACACGCAGGGAATTTCCGGCCTCGTCCTCGATGCCCGCATCTTCCACGGTCGCGACAAGATCCAGTGCCGCGCGGCAGGCATTCTCGGCATGGAGGGCATCCATACGCGGCGCCCCCCAGATCGCCATAACCGCGTCACCCATGAATTTATCGATCGTCCCGTCATGGCGCGCGACGGCTGCGGCTGCCGCCGTAAAAAAAGGCTCCATCAACTGGATGATTTTGGGGCCGAGCTTTTCCGACAACCCGGTGAATCCGGTCACATCACAGAACAACACGGAGATCTGCTTCATATCGCCGCCCGGCTGTGTCTTGATACCCTCGGCGACCAGCATCTTCACAAGATCGGTAGGCACATATTTTCGGAACGCGGACAACCCTGCGGCCATGCTGGCAGTGGCTGCTGACAGATTGGCCAGCTCGGACAGGTTGGAAGGCCTGCGTGAAATGTGTTCGACATCAAAGCGTTCGATTTTGCTCAGGTCTTCTGCGATGCGCGCCAATGGGTTGGCCACAATTTTACGGATCAACCAGATCGCCAGAGCGGTTGAGACGATCACGACCCCGATCAGGATATAGATCAAGTCTATCAAGGTTTCATCGATACCCGACAAGAAGGCCGATTCCGGAATGACCGTTGCGACGCGCCACCCGTAAAAACCCAAAGGCGTAAGGGCTACCGCATAAGGAACGCCATCGATCACCACGCGTTTCGTCGAACTGCCCGCAGTTTTGCCATCCGGGTCACCCAACAGTTTTTCCCCCGAAATCTTGGCAACCTCGTATAGCTCGCCCTCGCCCATGCGCGCAGGTGTAACTTCGTCCGCTTTTGCGTCGGGAACAGCTATTACTTTGCCATCGGCATCCAGAATAAAGGCGGCTCCAAATTCGCCAGGCTGGAGCGTCGCCAGAAACCGTGACAAACGGTCGGTTTCGATTGCGACCGCAAGGACACCCTGCCGTGTCCTGCTTGCATCAATCGGTCCTGCGAATGCGTATACAGTCTTGTCACTGCCCGGCAGATCGCGCGCTTCGATCCATCCCATCGTGTCCAGAGACATAAAATTACTGAACCAGGCATGATCGCGAGGATCATAGGACGTCTGAGCGAACTTCCTTTCTTCGAACTGGATATCCCCGGGGATAAAAATATACCGATCGGTTCGCAGTTTCCGGTCGCGGATATCCTTGTCGATCTCTATCATCTCAAGCCCGCTGTCGCCCAACCGGTGCGACGCGAAAAAATTTCCGTCCGGCCAACCGAAGAAAATCCAGGAGATATTCGGCTGCGCCTGTAACTGAGATAAAAAAACGAACTCTCGCTTATCGGCCTGCCGTGTTGCGATGACATTCTGTACAAAGATCGTGCGCACCGCCGACCATGCAGCTTCGGCGGATCTGAGGGTTGCCCCGACTTCGATGCGAACGGCATTCGCAATCTGGCTGTTGATCTCAGCTGCAAGCATGCGGCTGTTGTCACGCGCGGTCGTCCACCACAGCGAATGAACAACAAATGTCGACACACCGATGGATACGGCGACCAGCATAGATACAGCAATGCCGACGCTAAACCGCATGAAAACCCCGCAAAAACCTGACTTGTACCACAGTATTCGATTGAGATCGCAAGAAGAGCAAAGCTTACTTTGCTCCAGCCCTGCAAAATCACGCAACTGTTAAGCTAATGTGTCTTCCCCGACAGGAATTCAGAGCATTTGGTCACCTCATCCGAGGGGAAGTATGATCCACGCAGAAGGCCATTAGCCAAAGCCCCGAGACCAGACCTTGGCCGTGCCTCAATTCAATAGCCTTCTGACTGGGATTTGCGACGTTTGGGGACTGCGTTGCCACCTTTGGCGGACTTTGTGGCCGCAGCGCGTGCACGGTTCTTCTTGCTGCTTGGCTTGCCCTTCGGCGGCGGTGGGCCTTTCGGGGCATCTCCGGCTGGCTTGGCGTGACCACTCTTTTTCTCCACGCTCCCGGCCTTGCGCTTTTTCGGTTTTGCGCCCGAAGCCTTGAACTTACTTTTTGTATCGTCGTCCGACGCTCGGAGGGTTTCTGTTGCGCGCACGGTCTTTGCCGACTGGGCCTCGGGTTTGGGCTGGCGGCGAGGGGCTTTCCGCTCAGCCGGAGCAGCGTCCCTTTTCTTTCCCGAAGGCCTGCCTTTGAACTTGCGATCAAGACCGGGCCGACCGGTTGACGACAGGTCTGGTGCCTTGTCCAACCGTACAAGGTCCTTTGTCCCTTCTATCTTCATATCTGGACCAAGGCTGGTCAGAAACCTGTCGACACTGCCTTCTCGGATTTCGACATATGTTACATCATCGGCAATCCGGATGGCTCCGATATCATCTTTCGTGAGATCGCCCGCCTTGCATATCATCGGCAGCATGTGACGTGGAGATGCGTTCTGATTGCGCCCCTCGGACACTGAAAACCAGACGCTGGGGCCAAAAGATGCGCGCGGTTTTGGCGCGCGTTGATCGACCGCTGACAGCTCCTCCGGGGCGGAATGGCGCAGTTTGTATTGCCTGAGGTAGGCGGCTGCGATTTGTTCGGGCGTAAAACTTTCAATCAGTTTCTCAACCGACGGGCGTTCGCTTTCCGTGATTTCAGCCTGCCAGTCCTCTGATGCAAACATCCGGGCCTGATCGCGATCGTTCACCTCTTCGGCGGACGGGGCCGATCCCCAATCTGCTGTCAGCTTGGCAAATTTCAGAATACGCTCCGCCTTTTTGCGCGATGATGGCTCTACGATCAGTGTACTGACACCCTTGCGCCCAGCGCGGCCTGTACGGCCAGAACGGTGCAGCAGTGTTTCATGGCTGTTGGGCAGTTCGGCATGGACCACCAGATCAAGGTTGGGCAGATCGATGCCGCGGGCCGCAACATCGGTTGCCACGCAGACGCGGGCTCGCCCATCGCGCATTGCTTGCAACGCGTTGAATCGTTCGCTCTGGGTCAATTCACCGGACAGGGCCACGACTGAAAAGCCCCGGTTTGACAGGCGCGCTGTCAGGCGCGAAACCATCGCACGGGTGTTGCAGAAAACGATGGCATTGGGGGCCTCGTAATACCGCAGCAAATTGATAATCGCGTTTTCACCGTCACGCGGGGCCACCATCATGGCACGATACTCGATATCCGCGTGCTGTGTCTGTTCGCTGACCGTGCTCACACGCGCTGCGTCGCGCTGATACCGCTTGGCCAGATTGGCAATTGCGCGTGGCACAGTGGCAGAAAACAACAACGTCTGACGATCTGCAGGTGTTTCATCAAGGATGAACTCTAGATCCTCGCGGAACCCCAGATCCAGCATTTCATCGGCTTCGTCCAGTACAACCGCGCGGATAGCGGTCAAATCGATTGAACCCCGATTGATATGGTCACGAAGTCGCCCCGGAGTGGCCACAACGATATGGGCGCCTCTGGCCAATGCGCGACGCTCATCCCGAATGTCCATACCCCCGACGCAGGAGGCCAGAAACGCACCTGCCCCCGAATACAACCAGCCAAGTTCCCGCTTCACCTGCAGTGCCAGTTCCCGGGTCGGCGCAACAACCAGCGCCAACGGCGCTTCGGGCTTGCCGAGCGTTTCTTCCTCCCCCAGCACCCTGTGCGCAATCGCAAGACCAAACCCAATGGTTTTCCCTGATCCGGTCTGGGCCGATACCAGCATGTCACGCCCTTCCAGCTCGGGCTGGGTGACAGCGCGCTGAACTTGGGTCAATGTTTCATAGCCCTTGCGCGCTAGCGCATCTGCAATGGTTTGTTTCACGGTGGTGGTTCTTTGTATCGGCCAGGTGATAGGAGCTGCGCGGAATTGCGATCAGCGGATCATCCAAGGGTAAAGACAGCCCCATACCGGTTGCCATCCCTATTGTATAGACAGGAATACAGACATTTTCGCCGAAAAACTTCCCAGTTGGGAACACCGAGGCGGATCGGACGCCGCGCCCCCCGACAGAACCAGACAGCGTCAATTTTCCCGCAACGCCGTCTCAATGTTTAACATTATTGACGGCGGATGACTGACGTCGAACGTCGGAATTCCGCCCCGGACGTTCACGATCATGCCGATCAATTCGATGACACGGCCCTCGTCGACCCTCTACGGACCAAACAGGGTCGGAGCGGGCTCGTTCTTGATCTTATTGAACCGAACTCAAGTCCCCGTCGCCCAATGAAGAACTCTACCCTGGGTCAAGCCATTCACTTTTTCGACGATGGCATCGGCGTCAATACAGTGGTGGCGATAGAGATCACCGATCGTTCCTGTCTGACCAAAGTGTTCGACGCCCATCGGAATGGTCTGATGCCCGCCCACAGCGCCCAGCCACGACAATGTTGCAGGGTGCCCATCAATCACGGTGACCAGATTGCAGTGCGGCGACAGGCCAGACATCAGGGTTTCGATGTGGGAAAGTGCTGCCGGGTTGCCGCGCGAGCGCGCGCGTTGCGCCGCCGTCCACCCTGCATTCAGCCGATCCGCAGACGTCACGGCCAATACGCCGATATCGCGACGGCCTTCACCAATCATGCCAGCGGCCTTGATTGCTTCGGGCGCGACCGCTCCCTGATAGACGATTGCAACTTCGCAATTTGGTCCCGGTTTCCGTAACCAGTATGCGCCGTCTATGGCGCCCTGTCGAAACTCGTCATCCACGCGTTTGCCCGGTTGTTCAATCGGGTTGGTCGTCAGACGCAGATAGACGGAGCCACCGGTTTCGTCTCGCAGCCAGGTGCGCTCGTCCGGTTGTCCTTCACCGTCGCGTTGCAAATAGTCGAAGGCCCATTCCATGATCACCGCCAGTTCATCAGCAAAGGCCGGTTCGAATGCGGCCAGCCCGTCTTGGCTCATCCCGATCAGCGGAGTGCCAATGGATTGATGCGCGCCGCCTTCAGGCGCCAGCGTGACGCCCGACGGCGTTCCAACCAGAAGAAAGCGTGCATCCTGATAGCAGGCGTAGTTCAACGCATCGAGGCCGCGACTGACAAAGGGGTCGTACACGGTGCCAATCGGAATCAATCGCTTGCCGAAAAGGGAATGCGACAGACCCGCCGCGCCCAGAAGCAGCATCAGGTTCATTTCGGCGATCCCAAGCTCTATATGTTGCCCTTCCGGCGTGAACTCCCATTTCGCAGTCGATGGGATACGGTGTTCAATGAAGGCGTCGGCTTGCGTGGATCGGGCAAACAGCTTACGCCTGTTTACCCAGGGTCCCAGGTTTGTTGTGCCGGTGACATCCGGGGAGGTTGTCACGATGCGCTCTGCCAGCGGGCCGTCGCCTTTTGACAGATCGTCAAGGATCTTGCCAAACGCCATCTGGGTCGAGATTTCACGGCTGGTGTCGACCTCGATCCGTGGCACATCCAACTTGTCATCAAAATAACGGCGCTGACCTTTGGCAAAGAAAGGCGTATTCGTGAGGAAATCCTTGAGCTTTTCTGGGTTCTGTACTGTCGCAAGCGGCTCCCATTCCTTGCCTTTTGGCACGCCCATATGCGACTGCCACGCGGCGAACTGACTGTTGTTCATCAGCCCGCCGTGATTGTCCTTGTGGCCCGCGATGGGTGTGCCCCATCCTTTGACGGTGTAGGCAAGGAAACATGTCGGGCGATAATGATCGATGGCGGCAAATGTCTGTGCCATGGTCTCGACGCAGTTGCCGCCAAGGTTTTCCATCAGCGCCGCAAGGTCGGCATCCGTCCGCCGTTCGATCAGAGCGGTCACATCCCCCTGATCACCCAGATCATCCATGAGGCGCTGCCGCCAGACCGCCCCACCCATGAAGGTCAAAGCCGAGTAGTCCTGATTGGGACATGCGTCGATCCAGTCGCGCAGGCGCTCGCCGCCCGGTTCTTCAAAGGCCGCGCGTTGCAGAACCCCATATTTCACGCGCACGACATCCCAACCGAACGCATCGAAGATTTTCTCGATCCGTTCGAACAGCCCTTCACGGACGATACCGTCCAGTGACTGTCGGTTGTAGTCAATGATCCACCACGTATTGCGCAGGTCGTTCTTCCAGCCTTCCTGCAAAGCCTCGTACACATTGCCTTCGTCCAGTTCGGCATCGCCAACAAGGGCCACCATTCGCCCCATTGGCGCGTCTGCCCCCCAGCTTTTGGCCTTGATGTAATCCTGAATGATCGAGGCAAACGAGGTGATCGCGACACCCAAACCCACCGAGCCGGTGGAAAAATCAACGTCGTCGATATCCTTGGTCCGGCTGGGATAGCTTTGCACACCGCCAAAACTACGGAAATTTTCCATCTTCTCGCGGGTTTGATTGCCCATGAGGTATTGCATCGCATGAAAAACCGGAGAGGCATGGGGTTTGACTGCCACCCGGTCTTCAGGGCGCAGCGCTGAAAAATAGAGCGCGGTCATGATCGACACCATCGAAGCAGACGATGCCTGATGGCCACCAACTTTGATCCCATCCACCTTTGGCCGGATGTGGTTGGCATGGTGGATCATCCAATGCGACAACCATAGCAAGCGCTGTTCGACGATCTTCAACTGGGTGGGATCAATGTGCATGGCGGTCTCCTGGTTCAGGCAGCGCTGCGGGCAGGATAGGGCAAAGCTTGATCCAGGTCTGCGAGGATATCTTCTACATCTTCAAGCCCGACGGACAAACGGATCAAACCATCGCTAATCCCATGCTCGGCCCGTTCTTCTGGAGTATACGTCGAATGAGTCATGGATGCAGGGTGCTGGATCAGCGTTTCGGCATCGCCCAAGGACACCGCGCGCTGGATCATGTTGAGGCGGTTCATGAATTCAATCCCACCGGACAGGCCGGACTTGATCTCGAACGCGATCATGGCGCCGGATTGGGACATTTGCCGCTGCGCTACGTCGTGCTGGGCAAAGCTTTTCAGCCCGGGGAAATAAACCTCGGCGACGGCGGGATGGGCTTCGAGGAAATCTGCAACGACCCTGGCGGAAGCACAGTGACGATCCAGACGCAGGTTCAGTGTTTTCAGTCCGCGCAGGATCAGCATCGCGTTGAAAGGGGCCATGACCGCACCGGTCATATCCTTCATACCGACCAGGCGGATTTCGGCAATCTGTTCGGCGGTGCCAACAACCAGACCGGCGACCACATCGCCATGCCCGCCGAGATATTTGGTGGCAGAGTGCAGAACGATATCCGCCCCGTGCTCGATCGGGCGGGTCAGATAGGGGCTGGCATAGGTGTTGTCGACGACAACCGTTGCGCCTGCCGAATGCGCAATCTCGGCGCTGGCGGCAATGTCCACCAGACGCATGTTCGGGTTGGCCGGAGTTTCGAAATAGACAACGCGGGTATTCTCGGAAACCGCCGCTTTTAGGTTCTCGGGGTCTGTCATGTCGACATGGGTGATTTTGACCCCCCATTTTGCCAAACCGTGGCGCATGAAAGCGAAGGTGCAGCCATAGAGTGTTTTGTCCACGATGACTTCGTCCCCTGGCGACAGCAGGGTCCAAAGCACTGCCGTTATCGCCCCCATGCCGCTGGAAAGGGCCAGTCCGGCCTCGGCACCTTCAAGCACGGCAATGCGTTGTTCTAGAAGGTCACATGTGGGGTTCGAAATACGGCTGTAGATATGACCTGCGCGTTCACCGGCGAACATCTCTCCACCAGCCTCTGCGGTTTCGAAGGTAAACGTGGACGTCAAATGCAGCGGTGGCGTAAGCGCGCCGTCATTTTCCAAAGGGTTATAAGCGTGGTGAATGGCGCGGGTGGCAAATCCGGTTGAACGAGTCATTGCAAGCTCCTGTTTCAAGCTGACGCCAGTTTGAGCTTTTACTTTGGGCTTTTGCTTGCAAATAATACCAAGAATACGACTAATATTGGCATTTTCTGCCAAGGTTGAGGTTGAAATGGACGATAAAGACAGACAAATCATTCGGGCGCTGCAAAAGGACGGGCGCATGACGAACCAGGATCTTGCCGACGAGGTGAACTTGTCTCCATCGCCGTGTCTGCGCCGGGTCAAGAACCTCGAGTCTCGCGGAATCATAAAGGGTTACAGCGCAGATGTGGACGCCGCCGCGTACGGCATAGGCATTACCGTTTTTGTGCGGATCCGGTTGGAGCGGCACAATGAAACGGACGTTCAGAATTTCGAGAAACGCGTTCGGATGATCGACGAAGTTCTCGAATGCCACGTGCTGACCGGGGCGATGGACTACCAGTTGCGGGTGCTGGTATCGGATCTCGAGGCATATGAGGAGTTCATTCGAAACAGAATTCACCCGATCGGTGGGATTGCCTCGATCGACACAAGCTTTGTTTATGGAACGGTAAAGAAGACCGCTGTTTTTCCGCCCTGACGGAACGCGTCCGCTTAATCTGCGAACTCAGGCTGAGGTGCATGTTTAACAGGCGCTGGGATCAGGGTTCATAGCCAATAGATGACGATGGCGACGCGGGCGAGTGGATCTTTGAGCCTCTGTGGCACAGGGTTGCGACACGCCGCCAGTCCTTGAGCCTGTCAAACATGGCCTTGACGCGATTGGGCCGCTTGGTGTGCTTCGCAGGCAACCAACACTGTTTGCGACCCTGGATTCAGGCGCGCATCCCAGAGATCAGACATGTTCGCCGCTCGTTTTTCGAACCGTGAACACGCTGACCTGCCAAAT
This sequence comes from Ruegeria sp. CDSA141, assembly GCF_059612005.1. Lineage (NCBI taxonomy): Bacteria > Pseudomonadati > Pseudomonadota > Alphaproteobacteria > Rhodobacterales > Roseobacteraceae > Ruegeria > Ruegeria sp. CDSA141. The sequence continues at coordinate 69,581 of NZ_JBXWPT010000006.1, read as the reverse complement.
TCAATGGGTTCCGGGCCTAGTAGGCGACCATCGTCAACAGCTCATATTCCGCGACCATTTCATCATCCTGCTGAGTCAGGGTGACATGCCAGCGGACTTCGCCGTACTCTTCGTTCCGCTTGGTCTTGGCCTTGACCGTCAACCGCACCTTGATGGTATCACCTGCCTCGACAGGCTTCATGAATCGCAATCCGTCGAGGCCAGTGTTTGCCAGAACCGGGCCCTCGTTCGGTTCAACAAACAATCCGGCTGCAAATGACAAAAGCAGGTAGCCATGGGCCACTCGGCCCGGGAAGAACGGGTTCCGTTCCGCCGCTGCCTGATCCATATGCGCGTAGAACGTATCGCCGGTGAAATTGGCAAAGTGTTCGATGTCTTCCATCGTGATTGTACGGGGCGCTGTGTGGATGGTCTCGCCAATCGCCAGCTCATGGAACCGGCGCGTGAATGGATGGGCTGGTCCTTCGACCTCGGTCGCGCCGGGAACCCATGTGTTCCCGATTGCGGTCAGCAGATCGGGCGATCCCTGAATGGCTGTCCTTTGCATGTAATGCTTCACGCCACGCACACCGCCCATCTCCTCGCCGCCACCAGCGCGTCCGGGACCGCCGTGAACCATATGCGGCAGCGGAGAGCCGTGGCCGGTAGATTCCTTCATCGAGTCGCGATTGTTGAAGTACAGGCGCCCATGATAAGCCCCTGCCCCCATGGCAACGTGCCGTGCCACATCGGCGTCACGGGTTATGACCGACGCCACCAGCGACCCTTGCCCGCGATTTGCCAGTTCGATCGCATGGTCGAGATCGCGATAGCCCATCACAGTGCTGACCGGGCCAAAAGCCTCGGTTTCGTGGACACGCCGGGCCGCATCCGGATTGGCACAATGATACAGCATCGGCGGCAGGAACGCGCCTTTCTCGGCATCTGCCCCATCAACCACAAAATCATCAGGGTTTCCGAAAACGCGTTCGGCTTCTTGCCCGATGATTGCCACCTTTTCCAGGACGTCGCGTTTCTGACCGTTCGAGACCAACGCACCCATGCGTGTCGTTTCCAGCCTAGGGTCACCGATGACCGTTTTGGCCAGCCTCGCGGACAGGGCTTCGATCACCGCCTGCACCAGAGGCTCTGGGGCCATGATCCGACGGATTGCGGTACATTTCTGCCCAGCCTTCGTGGTCATCTCGCGCTGGACTTCTTTGACGAAGAGGTCGAATTCCGGCGTGCCCGGTTCGGCATCAGGGCCGAGGATCGAGCAGTTCAGACTGTCCTGCTCGGCCACGAAACGAACTGAATTCTCCAGAATCACCGGGTTGGAACGCAGTTTTGACGCCGTTTCTGCAGATCCGGTGAAACTGACTACGTCCTGCATGGTCAGACGATCCAGCATATCGCCCAAACCACCCGAAACCAGCTGCAACGCGCCCGCAGGCAAAATGCCGGAGTCCAGCATCAGCCGGACGCATAGTTCGGTTACGTAGCACGAGTTCGTTGCCGGCTTTACGATGGCCGGAACGCCTGCCAAGAGTGTCGGGGCCAGCTTTTCCAACATCCCCCAGACAGGAAAGTTGAACGCGTTGATATGAACCGCCACGCCGTGCAACGGGGTGCAGATGTGTTGCCCCAGAAAGGTGCCGTTGCGGGACAGTTGCTCAACCTCACCGTCCAGGTAGACATGTCCGTCCGGCATCTCACGTCGGCCTTTCGAAGCGAAGACGAACATCGTGCCGATGCCGCCGTCAATGTCGATCAAGTGGTCCGACTGTGTAGCACCTGTGCTGAAAGACAGGTCATACATTGCCTGCTTATGCTGACCCAAATGAATGGACAGTGCTTTGAGCATCTTGGCCCGTTCATGGAACGTCATCTTCCGCAGCGCCGGCCCACCGACATTGCGCGCATAGTCCAGCATCCCCTGCACATCCAAGGCGCTATTGCCGGCCGCGGCGATCACCTCGCCTGTGACCGCGCTTGTAATATTGCGGGCACCCGCACCGGGCGAAACCCATTCACCGGCTGCGAAGCTGGAAATCTGTTGGATTGTCATGAGCGTCTCCTCATCTGCTGTGTGATCTTCGCGCGGCCGTATGCCCGTCTCACGAAATCATAATATAAACCGTACGGTCGGTCAATAAATTGGCGAATTGGAATCGAAACCGTACATCTCAGACTTGCGCTGGCAGTCGCGCGAAACCCCGAAATCGAATGCGTCCGCCTCGTTCAGCGCCGTCAGGGATGCGATAGGTCGGAAATCGCGCCAGAAACCGTCCGACGGCCACGCGTCCCTCCATACGCGCCAAGGTCAGGCCAACGCAGGTATGGGGGCCTCCGGCAAACGCATGATGCTTGTTGGGGCGTCGATCCAATACAACTTCATCAGGTTGTTCAAACTGCCGCAGATCGCGATTGGCTGCGCCGATGCACAGGTGAATGTCTGTACCTGCTGGAATGGTCTGACCATGGAACGTCACATCTTCAGTGGTCAGACGGTTGCCAAATTGATTTGGGCTTTCCAGCCGCAGGAACTCGTCCACCGCCGTGTTGATCAGATCCGGATTGGCCAGCAGCTCGGCCCGTTTGTCGCGGTGCCGTTCCAACAGTTCCAATGCGTTGCCGATCAGGTTGGTGGTGGTCTCGTGCCCCGCATTCAGAATGAAAATGCAGTTCTGGTAGAGCTCGACCTCGGTCAGGCCACCATCGGTGTCATCCTGCATCAACCGTGTCAGGACATCCGTCGCAGGATCTCCGGGGTTGGCCCGGCGATCTTCAATGATGTGCTGAAGAAAGTCCTTGAAATCAGAAACCGAGCGGTTGCCCCACTCTTCCTGATCGGGCGTCAACTGAGGCTCCAATGCGCCCAGTATAGCCAGAGACCAATCCCGCAAAGGCCCGCGTTCTGATCGGGGAATGCCAAGCAGGTTGCCGATGATCTCGATCGGGATGGCCCCGGCGAAATCCTCGATCAATTCTACCGGGCCCTTGGCTTGCATCTCGTCCAGCAACCCATCGACAAGTTGAACCAGGCCCGGTTCCATCTGCGCCAGCGCCCGTGGGTTCATCGCGCCAACCATGACCTTGCGGACGCGGGTATGCAGGGGCGGGTCATTGAACACAAGGCTGGTGGTATGGTGTTCGTACAGCGGGCTGTCGATCCCGTATTTTGGGCCGAAAACCGCCTTTTTATCCGATATGAAACGCACCGTATCCCGGTAAACCAGATCCAGGTCATCATATCGCGACAGGATCACCGATCCGTCGGGCTGCCAGCAGACGGGCGTGTCTTCGCGCAACGCGGCGTAAGTTGGATAGGGATCCGTATGAAACCCGTCCGGGAGCGCTGTCAGAGAGAACATCAGTGACCCATCGCTCCCATTTGTTCGGGAAGGACCAGAACCAGCCAGGGCACCAGAACAATCAGGGCCAGACGGAAGATGTCTGCCACCCAGAACGGGGTGACTCCTTTGAAGATTGTTCCGGTCGATACGTCCCCGACCACGCCTTTCAGAATGAACACGTTCAGGCCCACGGGCGGCGTGATCAAACTGATCTCGGTCACGACGACAACGACAATGCCGAACCAGATCGGATCATATCCCAGTGACGTGACCAATGGGAAAAAGATCGGCACCGTAAGCAACAGCATCGACAGCGATTCAAAAACGCATCCCAGAATAATGTAGATCCCGAGGATCATCAGGATCACGACGAAGGGTTCCACCTCATACGCGGTGACCAGAGCGATCAACGCTTCGGGCAGACCAGCCAGGTTGATGAAATTCGAGAAGATCTGCGCCCCGATCAGAACCGAGAACAGCGCCGCGGCGGTGAAACTGGTTTCCTTCAGCACTTCAAAGGTCGAACCAAGGGTCAGCCCACCGCGCGACAATGCAATCAGGAATGCACCCATCGCGCCCATACCGGCAGCCTCGGTCGGGCTGAACGTCAGGTTCAGAGGATAGAAATCGAACACTCCGTACAAACCGCCGATCACCAGGAAGAACAGCAGCAACACGGCCCAGACCGAGCGCAACGCCGTAAGGCGCTCGCCCCAGCCGTGGCGTTCACCTGCAGGGCCGGACTCGGGCCTGCGCCAAACAGTCCAGCGCACGGCGAACAGATAAAAGAGGATACCAAGTACGCCTGGGATGATGCCAGCAACGAAAAGTTTGCCGATCGAGGTTTCGGTCAGCAGGCCATAGATCACCAGAATAACCGACGGTGGGATCAGGATGCCCAGCGTGCCACCGGCGGCAATCGACGCCGTTGACAGCTCATCCGCGTACCCATAGCGGCGCATTTCCGGCATCGCGACTTTGGACATGGTCGCAGCCGTTGCCAGCGAGGATCCGCAAATGGCCGAAAAGCCACCGCACGCGGCGACCGTCGCCATTGCGATACCACCTCGGAAGTGGCCCAGAAAAGCGTTTGAAACCGCGTATAGTTCGCGCGCGAGCCCGCCCTTGTTCACGAACAGGCCCATGAGGATGAACAGTGGCACGACCGACAGGCCGTAGTCCTGTGCCGTGTCCGTAATCTGACGACCCACCATCGACATTGCGGCCTTCAGTCCGCGCTCGGACAGGATGCTGCCACCGCGCTCATATGCGAACCCAAGCGTCCCCACTAGACCCATCGCAAACACAATGGGCAAGCGTACCAACACAAGAATCAGGACAAGGGCGAAACCGATCAGTGCGGCAGTCATTAGGCGTGCTCCGACAAGGTTTGGGGGGCAAAAATGTACAAAAGACCGGTGATGAACATCGCAACGGCCGTGATTGCAGTGAAGGCGGCGATGAACCAACCAACATAGAAGACCGGGATTGAGAGGTATTCGGTAACGTCGCCGTAATCCCGTGCACGTTCAGCCAAAATCCAGACGCGCTGAATCGGCCAGATCAGCATGATGCCGGACACCAGATAGACGATCGCATCGCGCGCTCTGCTCAGCCGCAAGCGTGAGAAAATTCCATCCGTCAGGTCGACTGCGATTTGCCCCTTCCCTGCCGAGATCATCGGCAAGACCGAGAACACAAGGATCGCCATCAGAATCCGCGTCAGTTCGGTTGCCGCCTCGATCGGAGCATTGAAGACAGAGCGCAGGATAACGTCAAAAAAGGTCATCACCATCAGGATGAACAGCGCCACACAGGCCAGCACCGTCGGAATGATACTGACGCGACGCGCGAAGGTCACGATAGATTGCATGATTGGCCCCCAACGGGTGAAGATGGCTGGCGGGTCAACCCCGCCAGCCGGGCTGCGTTACTGAGCAGCCATTTCGTTAACGATCATGTCATATGCGGCTTGCGCATCAACACCGGTGCCATTGACCTCTTCGATGACCGTGGCGCGCACATCGGCAGCAATCGCATTAAACTTTTCCAGATCTTCAGCAGACGCTGCATTGATCGCGTTACCTTCGGTCTGTTCGGTCGCCTCACGGCCGATCGCGTCGATCTCATCCCAGATTTTACCGATTTCGCGGCTCAGCGGTTCACCGAAAACCTTTTCTTCCAAAGCAGCCTGCACATCGGCGGGCAGATCCGCAAACGTGTCTTCGTTCATGATAAACGCAAACGACCCGCGATACAGGCCACCCGGAACTTCATAGACATTTTGCGCCACTTCGGTCAGCTTGAAGCCTTTGCGGGATTCAAACGGCATGACGACACCATCAGCAGCTTTCGAAGCGAGTGTCTCGTATACTTTCGGCGCAGGTACCTGGATTCCGGTTGCGCCCAGCGCCGTGCCGACGTCGCCGCCCACACCACCTGGGATACGAACCTTGAGACCCGCCACTTCGTCAAGCGTTGTCACCGGGCTGCTGGAGTGAAGCTGTGCCGGGCCATGGGTGTGCAGCGCGACCACTTTCACACCGCGATGTTCGTCCGCCGCCTTGAGATACTGGTCGTATGTACGCCAATACGCGACCGAGGCCGCTTCGGCCGAGCCCTCATATCCGGGCAGCTCAATCATCTTGGTGGTGACGAAACGACCGGGCTGGTATCCATGAAAGATGATCGAAGCATCCGCTGCGCCATCCATGATCAGGTCCATCTGCGCCGGCGGCGGGGCAATTCCCAGCTTCAATTCTGCAGTGACTTTGCCGTCGGTAGCTTCTTCGACCATTTCCACGAATTTCGGCCACATCTTCGCGTTGATGCCGTGGGTTGGCGGTGCCCAGCTGGAAATCGTCAGCGTATAATCCGCCGCCAGTGCCACTGTGCCCGATACGGCCATCGCGGCCGAGGCCAAAAGAGTGCTCAACTTGGTGAATTTCATGGTTTTGTCTCCTCCCTGTGAAACATGACTCGAGAATGCGTTAATGGTCACTTTTGTAACCATCAACATGTTAATAGTTTTCGGATCGACCCGCGACACGCCACGAACCGGGACTTTCTTTCGCTACGGTTAGCATATTTGCGTTGGACCGGCTGTTTCCGATTTCATTGCAATAGTTCATCGGCCCTCCTCTCCAGCGCGGGAAGCCGTATCCATGGATTTGAACCATATCGACGACTTCTGCGTTTTCCGCGGTCCCTTCTTCAATGATCAAAGCGCCTTCGTTGGCCAGAACCGCCAGCAGTCTTGAAGAGATATCCTCGTCCGAAAAAACCCGCCGGGTGATGCCCTGCTGGTCAGAATAGGCTTCGATCAATGCCTCAACTTCGGAATCCCGAACTGAGTTGCGACTGCCTTCTTCGTAGCGATACCACCCTTTGCCAGTACGCTGGCCAAAACGCTCCATCTCACAAAGCTGGTCTGCGATGGTGACATAGCGTTCATTCGGGTCGCGGTGTGCTGCATTGCGTTTGCGGTTCGCCCAGGCAATTTGAAGACCGGTCAAGTCCTGAAGCTCATAAGGACCCATGGGCATCCCGAACGCCCGCATCGCATGGTCCACCTGATAGGGAAGCGCCCCATCTGCCAGCAGATAATCGGCCGCGCGCCGATAGGCTGCCAACATGCGGTTCCCAATGAACCCATCGCAGATACCCGACAGCACCGAAACCTTGCGAAGCTTTTTCCCAAGCGCGAATCCGGTTGCGACAACTTCGGGAGACGTTTGCGGAGTGTGCACGACCTCAAGCAGCTTCATGACATGGGCCGGGCTAAAGAAATGCAGACCTATGCAACGGGTCTGATTGCCGACGCCCGCGAAAATCTCGAGCGGGTCCAGATAGGACGTATTGGTGGCCAAAATCGCATCGCTGCTCATATGCTTGGCCAGCTCGTCAATTACCTGCTGCTTGACGGGCAGGTCTTCAAAAACAGCCTCGATCGCCAGTTCAGCATCCGCAGCTTCTGAATACCGGTTCACCGCACGAAGCGCAGCAAGGCGATCCCGAAGCTCCGCCTCGGACATCTTGCCTCTCTTGACCGCGCCTTGCAAAAGACCCTCAACCCGATCGTGCGCTGCCGCCGCGGCGTCCGCGTCTCGCTCGATCAACGTCACGGACAGCCCGCCGTTCAGGGCCGCAGTTGCGATCCCTGCCCCCATTAATCCTCCTCCGACAACGGCTATCCGTGATATGTCACGGGCGGCCACCCCTTTGATCAACGAAGGTTTGGACACGGCACGTTCAGCAAAAAACGCGTAGCGCAAAGCGCGGCTTTCCGGGCTTTGGCGCAACTCCAGATGGCGCGCGCGCTCTTTCGGTTGTGCGGTGGTAAATGGCTCAACCGACCAACCAAGCGCCGTCAGGTTTTCCAACGGCGATTTCTGACCCTTGGCGCGCTTCTTCAAAGCCTGGCGGCTCGCCTTCAACAGATCCGGCGCAAATTCCGCCACAGCACGCTGGCTGACAGGTATTGGGCGTTCGGGCAGGTCGGCAACCAAGTCCAGAACAGCACTCTTAGGGTCTTCGGCGACGCGGTCGACGCCGCCAAGCTCGGCCAGTGTCTCTGCCTTGAGAATTTTGCCCGAACAGGCCATGTCAATTGCAGCCCGCATCCCGACCAGACGCGGCAATCGTTGTGTGCCCCCTGCCCCGGGGATCAAACCCACATTGACTTCCGGCAGGCCAAAACCTGTTCTCGGCGCTGCGATCCGCCATGCACAGGCTATGGCGATTTCGAACCCGCCACCCAGCACGTTGCCATGCATGCAAGCGATGAACGGAACCTCGCTGTCTTCGATTTTCTGAACTACGTCAGGCAAATGTGGCTCGACCGGCGGTGCGTCGAATTCGGACATGTCGCCGCCCGCGACAAAGGTTTTACCAGCGCAACACAGCACGGCCACGCGCGCGCCCTTGACCGCATCAACCGCGTCAGACAGCCCCTGGCGAACACCTGTCGACGTCGCGTTTACCGGCGGGTTGTCAATTGTGACCCACGCCACGTCGCCCTTAAATTCAACGCTCACCAGCGACGACTGCGACATTTGCAATCCCTTTGATCGGTTCAGATTCGGTTCGGGTTTATATATTGACCAACCGTTCGGTTAATGCAATGATTAAGTTGAAACGAGAACAGATGAGACAGTCATGAACGATACGATTCTTGTACAAGACAACGGGAACTGGGTCGAAATCACCCTGAACCGCCCGGACAAGTTGAACTCGTTCAATGAAGAAATGCACATGGCGCTGCAGGATGCACTGAAAGCCGCGCGCGACGGCGGCGCCCGCGCGGTATTGCTGACCGGTGCCGGGCGTGGCTTTTGTGCTGGTCAGGACCTCAGTGATCGCGATCCGTCGAAAATGGATGGCCCGCCGGATTTAAGCAAGACGGTACGCATGTTCTATGGCCCTCTTGTCCGTTTGATCCGGTCGATGAATATCCCGGTGATCTGCGCCGTGAACGGAGTAGCAGCCGGGGCGGGTGCAAATCTTGCGCTGGCCTGTGATATGGTTCTGGCCGCGGAAAGTGCGAAATTCATTCAGAGCTTTTCCAAGGTGGGCCTGATTCCAGACACGGGCGGCAGTTGGCACTTGCCGCGTCTGTTGGGCGAGGCACGCGCCAAGGGGCTGGCCCTGACAGCCCAACCCCTTCTGGCCAAACAAGCCGAAGATTGGGGGTTGATCTGGAAGGCAGTGGCCGACGATCAATTGATGACCGAAGCGCGCGTTCTTGCCGCGCAATTGGCAAACGGCCCTACCCTCGGGCTCGGGCTGACCAAACAGTGCATTCAAACCGCTGCCACCACGTCCCTCTCGGATCAGCTTGAGATCGAAGCGGACGCAATGAAGACCTGCGGGGAAAGCGCGGATTACGCCGAAGGCGTATCCAGTTTTCTTGAAAAGCGGGCACCGAATTTCCAGGGACACTGATGATGACACCCAAGGAACGTGCCACGAGATCCGCTGAAGCGATGTGGGCGAATGACCAAGCCAGCAAATGGTTCGGGATGAATCTGGTCGAAGTCGACGAAGGCCGTGCAGTCCTGACCCTGACAGTCGCGGACCATCACTGCAACGGGCACGGCATTTGCCACGGGGGCGTCACTCATGCCCTGGCCGACAGCGCCTTTGCCTTCGCCTGCAACAGCCGCAACGTGGCAACCGTCGGCCAGCATACGATGATGAGCTATCTCGCGCCCGGAAAAAAAGGGGACCTTCTGACCGCAACCGCGACAGAGGTTGCCGTCACCGGCCGCAGTGGCATCTATGACGTTCGCGTCACCAATCAAGACAACACCCTGATCGCCGAGTTTCGCGGAATGTCCCGCGCGGTTGGCGGGCAGAATTTTCAGGAATAGCTTCGCGACTGGAGGAGTGACGCGATGGAAGACCTTTCCCCAAACAAAGCGGATCTGGACCCGATCGAGATCGCCTCGGTCGACGAAATCCGTGCGACGCAGCTTGAACGCCTCAAATGGTCCGTACGCCACGCCTATGAAAACGTGTCGATGTACAAGCAACGGTTCGACGAATCCGGTGTGCATCCTGACGATCTTCAGCAGCTCTCGGATCTGGCGAAGTTTCCGTTCACGTACAAGAATGATCTGCGTGACAACTATCCGTTCGGCCTGTTCGCCGTTCCACGCAGCCAGATCATTCGTCTGCACGCCTCGTCCGGTACGACAGGCAAACCGACGGTGGTGGGCTACACAAAAAACGACATCGACAATTGGGCGGATCTGGGCGCAAGGTCCCTGCGCGCATCGGGGTTGCGTAAAGGTGACATGGTGCACAACGCCTATGGTTATGGGTTGTTCACCGGCGGTCTTGGCGCTCATTACGGGATCGAGCGGCTTGGCGCGACAGTCGTCCCCATGTCCGGCGGGCAAACCGAAAAGCAAGTCAACCTGATCAACGACTTCCGGCCCGACGGGATCATGGTTACGCCCTCCTATATGCTCAATATCCTTGAGCAGTTCCACAAGGTGGGACTCGACCCGCGTGAAAGCTCGCTGAAGGTTGGTGTGTTCGGTGCTGAACCCTGGACTGACGCCATGCGTGCCGAAGTCGAGGCTGCGTTTGATATGCACGCGGTCGATATCTATGGCCTGTCCGAAATCATGGGGCCCGGGGTGGCCAATGAATGCGTTGAAACCAAGGACGGGCCGGTGATCTGGGAGGATCACTTCCTGCCTGAAATCATTGATCCCGCAACCGGAGAGGTCTTGCCCGATGGCGAAACCGGCGAGTTGGTGTTCACGACCCTGACCAAGGAGGGGTTGCCGATGATACGCTATCGAACCCGCGACCTGACCTGCCTGCTGCCGGGTACAGCACGGTCCATGCGCCGGATGGCCAAGATCACCGGTCGCAGCGACGACATGATGATCCTGCGCGGTGTCAACGTCTTTCCCAGCCAGATTGAAGAACAGGTCATGGCAACAGGGGGCCTTGCCCCTTATTATCAGATCGAGCTGTACAAATCCGGCCGCATGGACGCCATGCGGGTTTTTGTTGAATCGTCCCCGGATTCCACCGACGAACTGTCCAAGACAGCCGCAGCACGTATGCTGACGAAGCGGATCAAGGACGTCGTTGGCGTCTCAACGGAAATTGTTGTAGGTGACCCCGGCGACGTCGAACGCTCTCAGGGCAAGGCGAAGCGCGTCGTCGACAATCGCGATAAGGAATAAGCCGTGGCCCGTACAATCGCCAAAGACCACGACCAGAAGCGGGAACAAATCCTTAAAACGGCAGCCAAAGTGTTCGCCGACCAAGGGTTTGATCGCGCCTCCATGACCCTGTTGGCAAAAGAGTGCGGGATTTCCAAGGCAAACATCTACCACTACTATGACAGCAAGGATGCCATCCTGTATGACATCCTCGAAACCTACCTGCGCGAGCTTCGCGACCGCATCTGCAATGTGGACCTGAATGGTCTCACGCCTGAGCAGAAGCTGCGGAAAGCGATACGCGAAATCCTGTTTGCCTACCAAGGCGCAGATGACGAACACCGGGTGCAGATCAGCGGCATGAGCGCATTGACCGAGGAACAACAGAAGCTTCTGCGCGGGTATCAGCTGGAATTGGTGAATTTTGTGCGCGACATCCTGAAGGAACTGTCTCCGGAAGCCTTCAACGACAACAGGGACAAGCTGCGCGGCGCCACGATGTCAGTTTTTGGGATGCTGAACTGGTATTACATGTGGAACACCGGAGCAGGGTCCAGGGCCCGCGAAGACTATGCTGATCTGGTCAGCACTCTGACCGTCCATGGTATCCACAAGCTTTAGCTGTGGCCTTCGGACAAAGCTGTTCGAAATCTATCGCAGGTATGCCTACCTTTGTCCCGTTGCCACAGTGCCAGTTTCAGGGCCGTAACGCGGTTCCTCATCCTGACCAGTCAATGCGGAACTCTTCCCGAAAGGCAAAACGCACCAGATGAGCCTCAATTACCCGTTGCCATCCGGCCAGATCACCGCGCGCCCGGGTGGCGGCGGTTACGGCCAGGCTGGTAGCGCTTGCTGAAAGGGTGACGCGATTCCCGTCTGGAAAGCTTACACTGCCCCGCGTTTCATCGAATGTTACCTGGGCCTTGTGCGACCAGTGTTTGCAAAGCTGTTGCAGGTATTTCGACGCCGCGCCTGTCTGCGCAATTCCCGAAGCCACCTGATCGGGCAGCAGGCTGAGCCCATCAGCGGCAGCGGCCCGGATCGCCTTGGCAAACAAGGTCACATCGATATCAGTGGCCACGAATGTTGCCCCCAGATCCAGACATTTTCGCTGCATGACCGGATCCAGCGACAATATCCCTGCTGCCTTGCCTGCCGCAACGATGCGCTGGATCGCATCCAGCACGGCCTCGATCACGTCCGGGTGCCCGGCATTGCCGATATGGCCCATATCAGCGGCCAAATCCGACGGGCCGACGAACACCCCATCGACTTCGGTCGCCAGAATGTCGCCCAGCGCCTCCAGCCCAAGCCTGTTTTCGACCTGCACCAAAAGACAGATCTGCTCGTCCGCCGTTTTCAGATAATCCGGGATAGCCGCAAAACGCGAGGCCCGCGCCAAGGCGGAACCTACGCCCCGAACGCCATGAGGTGGATACAGCACGGCCCGCACCAGTTCGCGCGCCTGATCGCCGCTTTCCACCATCGGCACCAGAATGTTCTGCACACCGGCATCGAGATATTGCTTGATCATCCAGGTCTCGCCAATCGGCAGGCGTGCGACGGGGGTACTGCCAGATCCTTCAATCACCCTCACTTGCTCGAGGATCGAGCGCAGATCGTTTGGCGCATGCTCTCCGTCGACCAGCAGCCAGTCAAATTGCGCGGTCGCGGCGATCTCGGCGGTGTAGGCATTGGCCAAGCCGATCCAGCACCCGATCAAAGGGGTTCCCGACGTCAGCGCGGCCTTGAACGTATTGCTTGGCGCGGGCATTGGCGAACCTTTCAGGCGAAATTGATATCAACTGAGCCGAACGGCCCGAAATCCGCGTGGATTTCTGTTCCCGAGGGGCATTCGACCGGGCGGATAAAGCTGCCTGACAGAATAACCTGGCCCGGCGCGATGCTTTGACCGTATTGCGCCATACGGCGCGCTAGCCAGACGACGCTTTCGACCGGATCGTTCAGCACCCCCGCGCCCAGACCGGTTTCTTCGATTTCACCATTGCGGAAGGTCAGCGCACCAACCCATCGCAGATCAAAAGCATCGACCGGATGACGCTCTGCACCCAGAACGATACCTGCATTGGCGGCATTATCACTGATAGTGTCAAACACCGTGCGGGCCTTGCCGGTTTCAGGATCCACACGTTGAATCCGTGTATCCAGAATTTCGATGGACGGCGCGACGTAATCCGTCGCAGCGATGATTTCTTCGCGGGACACGTTTTCTCCGCCAATGGCCGATTTCATCACCAAGGCAATTTCAGCCTCGATCCGGGGCTGAATGAATCGCCCGGCCGGAACGGTGGCACCCTGTTCAAACACCATGTCGTCAAACAGAATCCCACTATCAGGAATGTCGATGTTCAGCGCGTATTGCATGGCTTTCGAAGTCAGGCCGATCTTCCACCCAATCACTTTGCGCCCTTCGGACAGTTTCTGGCGATAGATGGCGTTCTGCACATCGTAAGCGTCATCCATGTCCATCTCGGGATGGCGCAGACTGAGCAGGCCAATCTGTTCATGCGTGCGTTCTGCCTGCAAAAGGTCAGCGGCCGCGCGCACATGGTCTTCGGGCGTCATACCTTTTCATCCTCAACCGTATTTCGCAGCGTACCGATGCCTTCGACCCAGACCTCGACCACATCACCGGGTGCCAGATATTTCGGCGGGTCGAACCGCGCGCCCGCCCCGGTCGGTGTACCGGTCACAATGATATCGCCGGGCAGAAGCGTCATGAAAGTCGAAATATATTCGATCTCGCGCCGGATCGGGAACATCATGCGGTTCAGCGTATCATCCTGCCGCAACTCACCATTCACGCGGGTTTGAAGACGCGCCTCATCCAGCTGGGCCGCATCCGTGAAAGGAACCAGCCACGGGCCGATGGCCCCAGAGCGGTCCCAGTTCTTGCCTTGCGTGACATTGAACTTGGCGTGCCGAACCCAGTCGCGAATGGTTCCTTCATTACACAGCGTCAGCGCGGCGATGTGCTCATACGCGTCCTGCTGCGGAATGCGACGGCCAGCCTTGCCAATCACGATGGCCACTTCGCCTTCGTAATCCAGCGTGTGGTTTTCCGGCGGGCGGATCAAAGGCCGGTTATGGCCGGTAAACCCACTGGCGAAACGCGGGAACAGCGACATGTGTTTTGGCTGCACGCTGCCATCCTTGTATTCCGCATTCCGGTCGGGAAAGTTCACCCCGACGCAAAGGATACGTCGCGCATCCGGCATCACCATGTCATATGTAAACTCGGAATGGGTGACAGGTTTGCCGTCGGCGGCTTCTGCCAGTTGATCAAATGCACCGGCAGCGATCACCTCGTAGAGGCTGGCGTATTCGGGGAAGACCGGATTCAAAGCAATTGCACCACTGTCGGTGATTGCCCCAAAAAAACGCTCATCACCCGAAAAGAAAGTTGCAAACTTCATTCAATAGTCTCCCACACGTCCCGGATCACGTCCGCCGCCATCAGCACGTCATCGCGGGTGGTATCGAACTGCCCGACCTGAAAGCGGATGATTTTGCGTCCATCGAACAAGCCTTGGGTCAGGTAAATCCGGCCATCGTCATTCAGCGCGTCCACCAGACGCTGTTGCTGGGCGTCGTCCCCGGGACAGCGGAAGGAAAACAAGCTGAGGATCGGGCCGGTTGTGATCTCGAACCCCTCGATCGAACCGATCTTTTCCGCCAGTTCGCTGGCCCATGTCACGTGGTTGCGGATGCGTTCGCGCAATCCTTCCAACCCGTATGACCGCAACAGGAACCAGATTTTCAACGCCCGGAACCTGCGGCCCAAAGGGATGGTCCACTCAGAGTAATTTGTCACCTCTGCACCGGTTGTCTTGAGGTATTCCGGTTCAATTTTCAGCGTATTGAGCTGGGGCGCGGCGTCTCGCAGGAACTGGATGGCACAATCGAATTGCGCGCCCATCCATTTATGCGGGTTGAAGACAATGCTGTCATAGCGACCGGCCCCCTGCCACAAAGCCTTGCGAAATTCCGGGCAGATCATAGCCGATCCCGCCCAAGCGGCGTCGAGATGGGTGTAGAGGTCGTATTTTTTCGCAATGTCAGCTACGGCCATAAGGTCGTCGCAAGCCCCCGCTCCTGTGCCGCCGGTAATGGCAACGATCCCGGCCGGAATATGCCCGGCGGCAATGTCATTCTGAATGGCGGCCTCAAGCGCCGAGGGAACAATCCCGAAGTTCGGCCCCTGTGTGGGCAATTTGACCAGATTGTCCTGACCAATCCCAGCGACCCAGCAGGCCCGGTCAATCGACGAATGCACCTGATCCGAACAATAAATCCGCAATGCACCCTTCGCGTTCAGACCTTCTCGGTTGCCGGTAAAGCCGGTGGCCCGTTCCCGCATGGTCAGCACTGCTGATAACGTAGCCGAAGAGGCGCTGTCCTGAATGACGCCGGTCATGCCCTCAGGCAATCCAAGGGCCTGCCGCAACCATTCGACCATGACGCCTTCAACCTCGGTCGCGGCAGGCGATGTCTGCCACAACATGCATTGCGCTGCGATAGTCGTCACCAGCATCTCGGCCAACATGGACGGGGGCGCGGCATTGGCCGGGAAATACGCAAAGAAGCGTGGATGCTGCCAATGGGTGATGCCCGGCATCACGATCCGTTCGAAATCGGCCATGATGGCGTCCATCGGCTCGCCTGTCTCGGGTGGTACTGGCACAAGCTGGGCCGCGATTTCCCCCGGCGCGGTCTGCGCCCGCACGGGACGTTCAGCAAGTGTCTTGTGATAATCCGCCGCCCATTTCGAGATGTGCTGACCCCAATACGAAAACGTGTCCCAGTTCATCTACTGACTTTCCTTTGTGACGGGATCACCGCCAAATCCTCGTGTTCCGTTGCTTGCGTCACACCGAAAAGCTGACATTTGCCTGACCGGTGCCAGAGCTGCCGAAATACGGGGTGTAAATGTCAATTTCACCTTTGTAGCTTCCCCAACCCAACGCACCAAACAGCAAAGCGGTGTCATTCATGGCGCATTCGCCAGTGCATTTCTTTGCATAGTCCGGCAGCATTTCAAGGAACTCTTCAAACCTGCCCTGCTGCCACAACTCCAGAACGCGCATGTCCATCTGGCGGTTGAACTCGCCATTCACTGCATTCAGCCCGTCGACCGAGCGTTCATTCGGAGTGAAGTCGTGGCTGAGCGAGCCGGACGCCAGAATGGAAACATTGCGGTCCGAACGTCGGATGCCTGTGGCAATGGCCTCGCCCCAGGCCCGGTTTTCTGCAATCGACGAGAATTGATTGACTGCCACCGGCAATACCCGGGCATTCACACCATCGTTGATGAAATGCATCGGCAGCAGGGTGCCGTATTCCATGCCCATGTCGGGGTGCGAATGGCCCAGCGCCCGCTCTCCCCGTTCGCGCAGAACGTCAAGGATGGTTTCCCCCAGTTCGTGATCGCCGCGATAATCGAACTCCATATCCGCCAACATATGCGGCAGTTCGTGACTGATGAATCGACCCTTGTGACGTTCTTTCGTATTCAGGTGAAACCCTTGATTGGTGATCCAATGGGTGTCGAACACAATGAACGTCTCGACCCCGCGATCTATCGCGTCCTGACGCAGGCGTTCATACCCATCAATGGCAGATTGCCGGATGCCTTTGTATTTTGGCATCGTGTGGGACATCCAGATGCTGGGTACATGCGTAATCTTTGCGGCCTGTACTATCTTTCCCATGGCAATTCCTCCTCGTGAAATGGGCTTGCCCCAGCCGGGGTCGGCCTATGAGATCTACTTACCCAACTGCATGATCTTGTGCTGACCGGTGGCAAAGCCAATGTGTTTCTGTTCCATATAGAATTCAAAGCTCCAGTCGCCGCCATCCCGGCCGATGCCGGACGCCTTGACCCCTCCGAACGGCGTTGGCAAGTGACGTGCGTTCTCCGAATTCACCCAGATCATTCCAGCCTCCAGCTTGTCTGTAAACCGAAGCGCGCGGGTCAGATCATTGGTCCAGACATAGCCGGTCAGGCCATAAGGTGTGTCGTTGGCGATCTCCAGCGCCTCGTCCTCGGTCGAGAACGGGATCGAGGTCAGGACAGGGCCAAATATCTCTTCCCGTGCGATGCGCATTTGGTTGGTGGCATTGGTGAACAGGGTCGGCCGGACAAAGTAGCCCGCATCCCCCACCGTGACGCCGCCAGCGGCGACAGTTGCGCCATCTTCCTTGGCGACGTCGAAATAGCTCGTAACCTTGTTGTAGTGTTCTTCAGTCACCAACGGCCCAATCTCGGTCTCCGGGTCCAAGGGGTGGCCCACCTTGATGCTGTTGACGCGTTCAATCAGTCTGGCTTCGAATTCTTCCTTGATCGTGTCCTGCACCAGAAGTCGCGAAGACGAGGTGCAGCGTTCGCCATTGATCGAATAGATCATAAAGATCACGGCATCCAACGCGCGGTCCAGATCTGCATCGTCAAACACGACAACGGGGTTTTTTCCGCCCAATTCCAAATGGTTGCGCTTATGGGTGTCTGCGCCTTGCTTGACGATCAGACTGCCGGTACGACTTTCGCCCACAAAAGCAATGGCCTTGATCAGTTCATGCTCGCACAAAACCTTGCCAGCGTCGGGGCCAAATCCGTTGACCGTGTTCAGCACACCTTTGGGCAGCCCTGCCTGTTCGGCGATTTCCACCAGCAGGCGAGCCGTCAGAGGGGAATCCTCGGCGGGTTTGTGAACCACCGTGCAACCCGCAGCCAACGCAGGCGCGATCTTCCAGGTCGACAGCATGAACGGCGTGTTCCACGGGGTGATCACGCCAACCGGGCCAATTGGCACACGGGTCGTAACATTCATCAGTGTCGGAGACTTCAGGTGCTGCCCGTCCCGTGCCTGAATCACCTGATCCGCGAAATACCGGAAGTTCTCTGCGCCCCGCAACGCTGCCTTTGACATGAAGCGCAGAGTCTGCCCTGTGTCCCAGCACTCGCACAGTGCTATTTCCTCGGCGCGGGCTTCAATGCCATCAGCCACATTCAACAAAATGCGACGGCGTTCGGTGGCGGGAATGTCTCGCCACTCTGCAAAGGCTGCATGAGCGGCCTTGGCTGCCGCGTCAATATCATCACCCGTGCCATGGGCAACATCACAGATCACGGATTTATCGACGGGCGAGACAGACTGAAACACTCCGGCAGATCCGTCCCAATCTTCACCCGCTATTCGGTTGCGGATGCCCGTTTCCCGGAACCGGTCCAGAAAGCCGTTCAGCTTTTCGATGTTTGTGTCCAATGCACTCATGCGTCAGGTCTCCTGCGTGGTCGCATCCAAGTGGTCGCGGATCGTACCAGCCTTGGGCGACAGCTTGGGGTCGATGTCACGCATCTCAAGCGAGAGCGCGATGGAATGCTGTGAAAAAACCGGCGCCAGATATGCTTTGACCGCCTCAAAAATGCGCTGGGTGGCGTCGTGTTTGACATCAGCGGGCCGGCCTGCCCGCAGGCGGATCGAGATATCAATAAACCCATGCGCCGGGTTGCCGTCCGCTATGGCGTAATGATCGACCCGCGTCGCGCGCACACGAATGCCCGGCATCGGAAAGGTCTCAATCTCAGCTGCCGTTGCCCGAATGCATTCGCATAGGCCATCCATGTCGATCCTGTCTTCCAGATTACCGGAGTATTCGACGTGGAAGTGGGGCATGGTTTCTCCTCTATTAGTTAACATGTTTAGTATTTAATGCGTTCCCTGTCAAGAGATTGCTTTGTTAATCTTTGCAATTTCCGAGATGACATTCTAGAAGGCCGCATGAACACTCAAAGCCATTCTAAAAGCACCGCCCGGTCCCTTCCGATTGCGCTGCTGCGAGCCCGCGAAACCGTCATGGCTCCGATCCGGGACATGCTGCAAGGCATCCAACTGACCGAGCAGAAATGGCGCATCCTGCGTGTTTTGGACGAGCTGGGCGAAGTGGAACAAAGCACCATCGCGCACGAGGCATGCCTGCTGCTACCCAGCGTGACCCGCATTTTGCGCACGATGGAGGCCGATGGCCAGATCACCCGCCGTCAGGATAGCGACGACAAGCGCCGCACCATGGTCAAGATCACGGATTCAGGCCGCTCTATCCTCAAGGAGAACCTGGCCACATCACTCGCCATCTCCAGTAATATCGAAGCGCAGATGGGCACCGAGAAACTGGATCAACTGCTGGACCTGCTCGAGGAATTGCAGGCCATCAAAGCCTGACCCCGCCCCAACAGGACGGGGTCGTTTGAATACTTACAGGGTCCCCAATCCAGCGTCCAAAGCCGATAGAATTTTAGTCACCTCTTCCGAAGTGACGATCAGCGGCGGCGACAGAATGATGTTGTTGCCTGATACGCGGACCATCACGCCGTCTTCATATGCAGCTTTCTGAACCTGTAGCGGCAGGTGTTTTGCGATAGGTGCCTTGGTCGCCCGATCCGAGACCAGTTCCAATGCACACATCAGGCCCTCACCGCCCCGCACGTCCCCGATCGCGTCATGCTTGTCGGCCAGCTTTTGCAAGCCGGCAAACAACTCATCCCCGCGCGCGGCAGCGTTTTCCCAGATCCGTAGGCGGTTGATCTCGGACAGGGCGGCCAAAGCTGCGGCCGCCCCGACCGGATGGCCGGAATAGGTATACCCCTGATCGACGGATGCCAGACCCGTGGTGTCACTTTCAAAAACCTCTGCAACCGCGCCCGAAATCATGGCCGCGCCAAAAGGGAAATACCCATTGGTGATCGCCTTTGCCGTCGTCATAATATCCG
The DNA here is from genome assembly GCF_059612005.1 of Ruegeria sp. CDSA141. NCBI lineage: Bacteria > Pseudomonadati > Pseudomonadota > Alphaproteobacteria > Rhodobacterales > Roseobacteraceae > Ruegeria > Ruegeria sp. CDSA141. The sequence continues at coordinate 49,770 of NZ_JBXWPT010000006.1, read as the reverse complement.
GCTGGACGCCCCAGTGCCGCGCACCGCTTTCACTGCCGGTGCGACCAAAAGCGGTGATAATCTCGTCCGAGATCAGCAGGATGCCGTGCCTGGAACAGACCTCGCGCACCATGGGCATGAAACTCTTGTGCGGCGGGATTACGCCTCCTGCCCCGAGAACCGGCTCCATGATGAAGGCCGCAACAGTGCTTGCACCCTGAAATGCGATCTCGGCCTCAAGCGCCTTGACACAAAGCTGCGCCAGACGCTCGGGATCGGTTTCGTCAAACGGATTGCGATAGGTCCAGGGGGCCGGCACGTGGTAGCAGCCCGGCATCATCGGCTCATACACCGCGCGGAACTTCTGGTTGCCGTTGACAGAGGCGGCAGCAAAATGAGTGCCGTGATAGCCCTGCTTTAGGCTGATGAACTTGGTACGTCCGGCTTCACCCCGGACTTTGTGATACTGGCGCGCAAGTTTCAGAGCTATTTCGACAGAATCCGACCCACCCGACGTAAAGAAAGCGCGGGTCAGCCCGTCAGGCTCAAAGAACTGGGCCAGTTCATAAGACAGCTCAATTGCCTTGTCATTGCTGGTGCCCCGAAAGGTGGAGTAGTAGGGCAACGCATTCAGTTGATCCGCTATGGCCCGCTTCACCGGTTCACAGGAGTAGCCCAGATTGACGTTCCACAGCCCCCCTACGGCGTCCAGCGCCCTGTGGCCATCGACATCCATGATGCTGACCCCTTCACCACCGCTGAGAATGGTCGGCGGGTTCTTCCGGCTGTCGGCGGGATGCGCCATCGGGTGCCAGAAGTATCGGGCGTTGTTTTCCTTCAGAAAGTTGGAGTCTTTCATGTCGCGGGTCTCCGAGTGTTGAATCCGCCCTTGGTCACGGGTGGAATTCGGTTGGAAAGGAGTCGGGCAACTGGCCGCCAAAACCAGCAGTCAGATCAGCCGAAAGTGAATGCAAAGTTGACAGTATTGCCGGAAGGCGGTCGCTGGTTGCCCGGGTTTCAGGGACAGCTATTGCGATGGTTCCCAGTGCAATCTGATCGATGCCGAAGATCGGCGCGGCATATCCAAAAACACCTTCTTCGTAACTGCCGCGGCTGTCGGCCCAGCCTGAAACTCTGATCTTTGCGACCCGCTCTTTGATGAACTTCGGATCAGTAAGCGTGGCTTGTGTAAACCGTGCCTGCACGTCCTGATCCAACTGCTCCAAAAGGTGAGCCGGTCCGAAACTGAGCATGCACAGACCGGAAGCCGTCGCATTTAGCGGAAGCATCTCGCTGGGATCAAGACTTACCCGGACACTGTGCCGCGTTGTTTCCACCACCAGAGCTGTCTGTAATCCCGTTTTCTCCAGCAAGGACAGATGCAGGGATTCACCGACCATCTGCATTGCGGCCTGCATTTTTTGGCGCGCGCCCTCAATGCCGGGTCTGGCGATCTCTCGCAGTGCGGCCAAACGCAATGCCGCCGGCCCGATGGCATAAGTTTTTGTCATCGGATTCTGTTCGATCAACCCGAACTCCTCAAGCGCGCGCAGGTGGCGCAATGCCGTTGCCTTGTTCAGCCCGGACAACCGCGCCAGGTGACTCAGCCCGATCTCTGGGCGGGCATTGGAAAAGTAATCCAGCATTTTTAGGGCGTTAAGGGCTGTGCCCATGTGCGTATCGTCCTCTTGCTCAGGTAATACTTGACAGAACTAACTTAACAAAGCAACATTATTATTGTTAACGAGGTTCAAATATTGAACCACTAACGGGAGGTGTCAATGAAGAAATTTCTAACAGCCGCCGCTTTTGCAGCTTCGGCCACTGCCGCACTGGCAGAGTACCCTGAGAAGCCGGTAAGCTTTGTCGTACCTTGGCCTCCGGGCGATCTGGAAGATGTCCTTACCCGGATGATCGCCGACGAATTCCAGGCCATGTACGGTGTGCCTGCTGCTGTCGTGAACAAACCCGGAGGTGGCGGTGGCCCATTCCCCGGCGCTGTCGAGGTGGCAACCGCTCCGGCGGATGGTTACACCATCGGCTCTTTCGTCATCGGAGTACCCGTCATTGGCCCCGAGATCGGAATTCCCGAACTCAACCCGAATCCTTTCGATCCAATTGGCATCTTCCTGACTTATCCCTTCGTCATCGCAGCGAGCAAAGACGCACCGTTTTCAAGCTGGGAAGAACTGGCCGAATACGGCAAGGAAAAGGACGTGGCGCTTGGCCATTTCGGATCGGTTCTGCCGCCCACTCAGGTCACATTTGCAGCTGCGGTCAGCAGCGGGTTCGACTTTGCCAGCGAAGCGGCATTTGACGCCTTGGATTGCAACACGCTGGCCTCAGGCGACGTGGATGTAATCAATACGACGCTACAGCTTATCCTTCCCTGCCTTGATCAGGTGAACGTCCTTGCCAGCATCGGTGGCGAGCGGATTTCACTGGTTCCGGATACGCCGACGATCGTGGAACTCAATCCGGACCTGCCATTGGCTCTTTGGAACGGGCTGTTTGTGCACAAAGACACGCCTGCCGACGCGCGTGAAAAGATCTCGGCTGCCGCCCAGAAAGCGTTGTCCTCGGACAAAGCCAAGAAGCTGGCTGAGGAAACAGGCGCACTGATCTACTGGCAGGACCCGGACGCATCCAATGCTCAGATCGAGCAGGACAAAGCCTCTTTTGCCAAGATCGAAGAGATTCTGGGCGAATAGTCCGAAGAAGGCCCGGCAAGGTCGAACAACGCCGGGCCTTTTTCTTTCAAACAGGAGGCCAAAATGATAGCAAAGACACTGCAAGACATGTTCCGACGTTATCGACGTCCTGGCGATATTGTCTTTGCCTTCCTTTTCTTCGGTTGCTCCCTGTTCCTTCTCAGCCAGATCGGCACTGAGACTCAGGCTGTCAAACGAACCAAGTGGTTTGCCCAGCCCGCCCTTTGGCCCAAGATCGCGATCTGGGGTATGGTTTTGTTCAGCGGCCTCCACTTGCTGAGCTCTTTCCTGTCCCCGCGCATTCCCGGACGTTTGCGAGAGGTGACGTTCTGGTTGATGTCCCTCGAATACGTTGCCTACTTCCTGATCTATGTCGTGGCGGTTCCGTGGCTTGGGTATCTGCCCTCCACCATGCTTTTTGCGGCCCTGCTGACGATACGATTGGGATTTCGACTGCCTGGGGCTTTTTGCGTTGCACTTACCTTCGGCGCGGTCGTGGCCGTCGTCTTCCGCGCGCTGCTTCATGTGAACATTCCTGCCGGTCGGATATACGAATTCTTGCCCGATGGGCTGCGCGCCTTTGCGCTGACCTACCTGTGAGGCCAAGATGGACAATCTGATTTCCGGCTTTGCAATTCTGGCACAGTGGCAGGTCGTCGTGGCACTAGTCATCGGATCGGTGGGCGGCGTCATCATCGGCGCGTTGCCCGGCGTCGGCGCTGCTGTGGCAATTGCCATTCTGCTGCCCGCCACCTTCGCGTTTGAGCCCATCGTCGGCCTGACCCTTCTGTTGGGCATTTACGGGTCGTCCATGTATGGCGGTGCAATTCCTGCCATTCTGATCAACACGCCTGGCACGGCCGTCAACGCACTGACCACCTATGACGGCTATCCCATGACCAAGCGCGGCGAGGGACACCGAGCCCTGTCGCTGGCCTATTCGGCGTCGTTTTTCGGCGGCATCTTCTCGATCCTCTGTCTGATCATCCTATCGCCTGTGTTGGCCTGGGTTGCCCCACATTTCGGAAGCCGCGAAATATTCCTGGCTGCGTTAATGGGCATCCTTCTGGTGATCCTGGCCCATCGCGGGCAGACCTTTTCGGCCGCGATGCTGGCGTTCTTCGGCATTTTCCTCAGCACCGTCGGTCTGGAACCCGTCAAATACACCAAACGTTTTACCTTTGACCAAACCTGGCTTTCGTCAGGTGTCGATCTGATCGTGGTGGTTCTTGGGCTGTTCGCCATCAGTCAGGCGCTGCTGCTGCTGGTCGACAAAGAACACGCGCCGGGCGAAGCCCATGTGCGCGGCAGCATCTTCGCGGGCCTCAAAGAACTACTGGGCCTGAAACGCATCGCAACGGTGTCGTCATCGCTGGGTGTGCTCATGGGCATGGTACCGGGCACAGGCGAATTCACATCACAGTTCCTCTCATACACATACGCACAGAAAACCTCTGAAGACCCCGACAAATTTGGCGATGGGTCACCAGAAGGTCTGGTGGCGTCCGAGGCGGCCAACAATGCCGTTCCTGGGGCCGCAATGATTCCGCTGCTGGCGCTGGGTATTCCTGGCGAAGCGCTGACCGCGATGATGCTTTCGGTCTTCTATGTTCACAACGTCATTCCCGGACCACAGCTTTTTGCCGATCAGATGGATTTTGTCATGGCACTGTACATGTCGCTGATCCTGCTCAATGTGATCGTTCTGGTCTTTTTGTTGTTCTCGACCAATCTGTTGCTGAAGATCATTCAGATCCCGACGCGCTTTCTGGGGATCATGATCCTGACGCTTTCCTTTGTCGGTGTATTTAGCCTGCGCAACTCAGTCACGGACTGCGCCATTGCCGCCGGGTTCGGCGTGTTCGGGCTGATCCTGAAGCGCCTGAACCTGCCCATTGTTCCGATCATTCTGGGCATGGTTCTGGGCGGGATCATGGAAGTCAAACTGCGCAGCGCCATGGCGCGGGTGAAGACACCACTTGATTTCATTGACCGGCCGATTGCCGCAATACTATTCATCATGATCCTTGGGATCATTCTGCTCCACGTTCGCTCGCTGATCAAGGAACACAAGGAACGCATCACACCGCAACCGGTTCTCGACGAAGACTCAACTCAGCAAGGATAACCCCCCATGGACCAATCCTCGATTGATGCGCTGCGTGCGCAGGACATTGCTCCGCGCGGGCATTTCATAAACGGCCGCTTTCAGGATGGCGAAACCGGGGCCCGGCATCAAGTTCTGTCTCCGATCAACGGTCAGCCTCTGGCGCTGATCGCCGAGGGCACGCCTGCGGATGTCGAGTCAGCCGTTCGTGCGGCGCGCCTAGCGTTCGAGGATGGGCGATGGGCGCGCATGGCGCCTGCCGACCGCAAGAAAGTATTGCTGAAACTGGCTGACCTGATCGAAGCACGCGCGCTTGAGCTAGCCGTGCTGGGCGTGCGCGACAACGGAACCGAGATCACCATGGCTTACAAGGCCGAGGCACTCTCGGCGGCTGCTACTTTCCGGTACTACGCCGAGGCGATCGACAAGATTTATGGACAAATCGCCCCGACAAGCGGTGATGTTCTGGGGCTTGTACATCACGCTCCGGTCGGGGTTGTCGGGGCCATCGTACCGTGGAACTTTCCACTGATGATCGGCAGCTGGAAAATTGCACCGGCACTGGCCGCAGGCAATTCCGTCGTCCTGAAACCTGCCGAAAGCGCCTCACTCAACCTGCTGAAGATTGCCGAGCTTGCCGCAGAAGCCGGAGTGCCCGACGGGGTGTTCAATGTCGTGACCGGGCGTGGCTCGGTCGTGGGTGAGGCTCTGGCCCTGTCGATGGACGTCGACATCATGGTGTTTACCGGGTCGGGCACAACCGGACGGCGGCTGTTGGAGTATTCCGCTCGGTCGAACCTGAAACGCTGCTATCTGGAACTAGGCGGCAAGTCCCCTAACATCGTTTTTTCCGATGCCCCTGATCTGTCCGAAGCGGCCAAGGTCTCAGCCGCTGGCATCTTCCGCAATTCTGGTCAGGTCTGTGTCGCCGGATCTCGCCTGCTGGTCCAGCAAGAGGTTTACGAGGACTTCGTGACCGAGATCAGCCGCCATGCTGAAAGCTTCCGCGTCGGCGACCCGCTGGACCTGAACAGCCAGATCGGCGCGGTGCACAGCCTGCCAGAGCTTCAGGCCAATCTGGATTTCGTGACCAAAGCCGAAGCAGAAGGCGCCGAGCGCCGGACGGGCGGAAACCGCATCCTGACAGAGACCGGAGGCTATTACATGGCGCCGACCGTCATGGCCAACGTGAAAGAGACCGACAACCTGTTCCAGAACGAAGTCTTCGGCCCTGTACTGGCGGTTACGCCTTTCAAGGATGAAGACGAAGCGATCCGTCTGGCCAATGCCACGGTCTATGGGCTGGCTGGCGGTGTCTGGACCTCGAACCTCAGCCGTGCGCATCGCATGGTGGCTGGCATTCGCGCCGGTGTTGTGCACGTCAACACATATGGCGGTGCCGACCTGACTGTGCCGCTGGGCGGGGTTCGCCAGTCGGGCAATGGGCACGACAAATCTCTGCACGCACTGGAAAAATACTTCGACCTGAAAACCGCCTGGATAAAACTCTGAGAAGGCCGACCTCATGACTCTTCCAGCGAAATCTGTTGAACTCATTGAGCGCCGGGCCAGGCTATTGGGCCCTAACGTGTCGACGTTCTACGACGAGCCGGTTCATTTTGTAAAAGGTGAAGGCGTCTGGTTGTGGGATGCGGACGGGCGTAAATATCTGGATTGCTACAACAACGTGCCACATGTGGGACATTGCAATCCGCGCGTGGTCGAGGCGATCTGTCGTCAGGCGCGCACGCTCAACACGCACACCCGGTATCTGCACGACGGGATTCTGGACTATGTGGAAAAACTGACCGGGACGATGGATGCAGCGCTGAATACGGCCATCCTCACCTGCACCGGTTCCGAGGCAAATGACATTGCTTTGCGAATGGCAGAGGCAATGACCGGAAAACGAGGGATCATTGCCACTGACACCACCTATCATGGAAATACAGCGCTGGTCAGCCAGTTGAGCAAATCGAACATCCCGACAGTCGGCTTCGGGCTGAGCAAGTATTTCCGTTTTGTCGGCGCGCCCGACAGCTATCGCGATCCCGACCCGGACGGGTCAAAATTCGCCGATGCCGTGGCGGAACAGATTGCCGAGCACGAAAAGGCCGGCACCGGTTTTGCCGCATTGATCGTCTGCCCTTATTTTCTGAACGAAGGCTTTCCAGACAATCCGGACGGTTGGCTGGCACCCACGGCCAAGGTCGTACGCCAGGCCGGTGGCCTGTTGATCTGCGACGAGGTGCAATCAGGCTTTGGCCGAACCGGCACCCATATGTGGGCGCATCAGAAGATGGGCGTTGTGCCGGATGTCATGACTTTGGGCAAACCCATGGCCAACGGCCATCCGGTGGGCAGCGTGGTCACACGTTCCGAGATCATTTCGGCGTTCCGCAAGGGATATCGGTACTTCAACACGTTTGGCGGAAACCCTGTTTCCTGTGCTGCAGCGATGGCGGTTTTGCAAGAGATCGAAGACCAGAGCCTGGTCGCACATGCCAAATCCGTTGGCGACCATGCGCGAAAACGACTGAAGCTTTTGAAAGAAAAGTATGACGTCATCGGAGACATACGCGGCTCGGGGCTGATATTCGGGGCCGAAATGGTCCTTGATCGCGACAGCAAGCAGCCCGCCAGTGAATTCACTGACCGTATCATCAACGCCATGCGCCAGCGCGGGATTATTCACTCCAAGCTTGGACGCCATAAGAATGCTCTGAAAATTCGACCACCCATGCCATTCTCTATCAAAAACGCGGATCTTCTCTTTGACACGCTGGACGAAGTTTTGGCGAAAACGCCACTGGTCGCATGAAGCAGATCGTGGAACAGGCGCTGACCCTTTGGGAACTGGTCGATAGCGAATGGTCTCTCGTGGCTGCTCGGGAAAACTGCGTATATCGCGTTCAGGCAGGCCAGACCGCCTATGCTCTGCGACTGCATCGCAAAGGGCTGCGAACGGATGTCGAACTCCGTTCAGAGCTACAATGGATGGCCGTTCTCGGCAAAAACGGGGTCGGAGTTCCAACTCCTGTCCCGGCCGCAGATCGACGCTATCTGCATCTGGTGGACGGCATTCAGGTCGACATGCTCAACTGGTTGCCGGGCAGCCCTTTGGGTGCGACCGGATCAGCCTTGGAGCAGCGCGACAGAAACGGCGTCTTCCACACAATTGGCAGAGAAACGGCGCGACTGCATGACATCAGTAACCAATGGACTCGTCCGCACGACTTCACGCGTTGGTCATGGGATCGTAGCGGGCTGCTTGGAGACACCCCTCTCTGGGGTCAATTCTGGGAGAACCCAACGCTTGGGAAAACGGACCGGTCACTTTTCCTGGCGTTCCGAGACGTCGCAGATCGTGACCTTCAGCGCGTGGAAAAGCAGTTGGATTACGGGCTGATCCACGCCGATCTTGTCCGCGAAAACATCATGGTTGATGGTGACAAACTGTGGCTTATCGACTTCGACGATTCCGGTTTCGGTTTTCGCCTGTTTGATATCGCGACAATACTCCTCAAGAATCTGCGCGAACCGGATTTCAACCAGTTGCACGATGCTTTGCTGGCCGGGTACCGATCGGAACGAACGATCTGCGCCACGCAACTTGACCTGTTCATGGCACTTCGCGCGGCAACATATGTGGGATGGGTTGCATCCCGCCTGAATGAAGAAGGATCGGACATACGCAATGTGCGGTTCATTGAAACCGCCCGAGGGTTGATGACCAAATACCTCGAACGCCACACTTAGACGGGAGGCACCAATGGCCCAAAAGACAATCCTGCTGATTGGTACTTATGACACCAAAGAGCCCGAGATGCGGTTCATCGAAAAGGCGGTCAGAGCGCAGGGTGCCGACGTCCTGACCATGGATGTCTCGGTTCTGGGTGATCCGTCCGATCCAACTGATATCTCAAAGCACGACGTGGCCGCAGCCGGTGGCATGACCATTGAAGAAGTCATCGCGCAAGGAGACGAAAACAAAGCCTTTCGCGCAATGTCGGCCGGGGCAGCAAAGGTCGTTGCAAAGGCTTATTCAGAAGGTCGGTTTGACGGAATGCTTGCCACGGGTGGAACCATGGGCACGGACCTTGCGCTGGATTGTGCGCAGGCGCTGCCGATGGGCGTTCCCAAATACATCGTATCAACGGTCAGCTTCTCACCTCTGATTCCTCCGCATCGGCTTGCACCTGACATTCAGATGATCCTCTGGGCCGGCGGCCTGTATGGCATGAACTCGATCTGCAAATCTTCGCTCAGCCAAGCTGCCGGGGCCGTCGTGGGCGCAACCAAAGCGGCGACCGCCCCCGATCGCAGCAAACCTCTGATCGGTATGACCAGCCTTGGTTCGTCCTGCCTGCGTTACATGAAAACTCTGAAACCGGCATTGGAAGACCGCGGGTTTGAAGTGGCCGTGTTCCACTCTACTGGCATGGGCGGCATGGCTTATGAAAAACTGGCAGGCGAAGGCGCGTTTGCCTGCGTGATGGACTTCTGCATGCAGGAATTCGGCAACCTGATGGCGGGTTCCGTTGTCTCCAGCGGCGATGACCGTGTCACCAATGCCGGACGTGTAGGAACACCACAGATGGTGGCCCCAGGTGCGCTCGATCTATTGGACTTTGCGGGTTGGCAGGATATCCCCGAGCAATACGCCGATCGCCCGTTCCATGAACACAACCGCCTGATCAAAAGCTCGGTCTTCAACGGGGCTGAACGACGTTCCTGGATTCGGGAACTCGCGAACCGGCTGGAAGTCGCAACCGGGCCCGTGCATTTCTTTTTGCCCGTTCAGGGCGTCGAGGATTGGGACAAGGAAGGCGAAGAAGCGCATGATCCAAAGGCACTGGCCGAAATGGTGGATGAAGCGCGCAAGGTCATGCCCGGTCGGGTGCCGATGACAGAACTGGACGTTCACATCAACGACGCGGCTTTCTGCGAAGCAGTTCTGTCCCGGTTTGACAGGTGGGTTGAAACCGGGGTTGTCAGAACAGACTGAACGCCATTGGAAGTAGTGGGAAAGGGAAAAAAGACACCCTGCGCATTGTCTGATAAACGTATTATGGGACCTGGCCGGATTTGTGCGGCTTGATTCTGTGAACCTCTGGCACCCAGTCTTCAGACGGACGGTTCCAGAACTTGTTGGGGTTGTCTTCGTCCATCCCGGCCCGGTGCAAGGTGCGCCACGCGGACCGGATCAGAATGACCGGCTCTTCATAGGGATGCTGTGCAAAAAGCGTTTCCACAACGTTTTTAACGATTTGATGATCGGCAACGAAGAACGAGAGTTCGACGCAAGGCACTTCGACCACTTGATCGGTCGCAGCGTTTCGCCCTCCCGGTAAGGAACGAAACCGTTGAGTGCCGACCTCAGTCTGAAAAGAAACATGGTCGTAGTCGACATAGTCAAGCGCGGTCACCTGGTAAACAGCCTGAAGCAGAGCTTTTGCATGTGGTTGCGGAACCTGCACGGTAATTTCGAAACCCGCTTCGAGGTCGAAACGATTGGATTGGATTTGCCAGATCATGGTGTCCCCTTAGTTTTGGCAAGTCATGGTCGGGGACACCGGCCTTCGCTACTATGAACAGTTCGCCTCCGGCCGAAGTTCAAGTGACTTCAAAGCTACGAAACAACATGTCTTTGGAGATGCCAAAATACAGCTCGAAAGCAGCAAGACCTTTCGGCTCAATGTACAAAGCCCTGCCGTTGCGCGGGCGGGTTACCCATTTCCTTGACAGTGCCTGATCGAGAAGATTGACCCCGAACGGCCCGGAAAAATGGTGGCGACGCTCGGACCAGTCCAGACAGCATTTGACCGGTAGAGATGATGCAGCGTCAGACAGAATTCCAATACGCTTCAGATGCGCACCTCCGCTTTGGGTCAGGCGCGCGCTTGTCCTTTCGACAGACATCCAGCCTTGGTCCACAAGTCGCCGGGCCAAGACGACTCCAAGACGACCGGCGATGTGGTTGTAACAGGTCCGCGCCACCAAATCAGGCGGACATTCCCCGTTTCGACCTCTGTACAGATGATCGGTGGGCGACAATGCAGACAGCTGTTCAAGAGTTTCCGCGACCTCATCGCTGGCGATGCGGTAATAGACGCACCGTCCGCTTTTCTCGGCGACGATCATATCTGCACCCCGAAGTTTCGACAGGTGCTCACTTGCGGTGTTCGGGGCGATCCCGGCAACGGATGCCAGTTCTTTTCCGGTGTGCGCCCGACCATCCATCAACTCGCACAGAATGCGGGTCCTGCTTGAATCCGCAAGTGCAGCGCCGACAATATCCAACCTGGGTTCATATGACATGCCGCAGCTTAACCGAAACAACCTGTTTGGCACATGTTTCGTTGTTCGGTGATTGTCGAACTGAACGAGGAACGGAGGTCATTGAGTTTGGATCGAACAGCGAAACCTCAAGACAATCAATGAGCGACTAGGCGTTCTTTGAATAATTGTTCCGTCCGATAGCCGGGTAGAGGCGCATGCCGATTGCAGCCCGACAGAACTTTTTTGTGGATGTTGGATACAATATCCGTTATTCGTGTTCACATCTTTTGATTCAGGGAGGATCACATGCTCAAGAAACTCGTCGCACTGGCGGCCTTCACTACTTTCACAACAGGTCCTGCGATGGCGGACACGCTCGACGATGTCGTGGATCGCGGCACTCTTCGATGTGGCGTTGTTCTGGACTTTCCGCCGATCGGGTATCGCGACGCCAACAACGAACCGGCGGGTTTTGACGTGGAATACTGCAATGATCTGGCTGCGGCGCTTGAAGTTGAGGCGGAAATCCTTCCTTTGACCTGGGCCGAGCGCCTGCCGGTCATCGTGACCGGGCGCGCAGATGTCGTGTTCGGTGCGACCTCGGACAGCCTCGAACGGGCGCGGACCGTAGGCTTTTCCATTCCCTATGCAATCTACTACGCGCAGGGCGTCGTGAACGCGGACAGTGGGATCGAAACCTTCGAAGACATCCGCGGTAAACGGGTCGCCGCCGCGATTGGCACAGTGCCAGAGCAGGAATGGCTAAAGATCGCTGCCGAATGGGGTGAAGAAGGCAACTATCAGGGCTACCAGTCGGAAAACGAGGTGTTTCTGGCGGTCGCACAGGGCAAGGCCGATATCGGTATCACCACCAACACCGCCGTTCTGCCGATCACCCAGCAGTATGAAACCGTGCTGGCCGGTCCGCGTATGCCCTGGACCACCGATTACACCTCGGTCGTTGGCAAAAGACAGGACGTCACCTGGCTGAACTTCCTGAACCTGTTTGTTACACATCAGGTGCGTTCGGGCCGTTATCAGGAACTGTGGGGCAAATATGTCGGAGGCGAAACACCCGAGCTGCGCATTCCCGGTGTGATGTACTGATCCCACTCCCAAACACTCTTTCGCCGGGCTTCTGCCGGGCGAAAGAGCTGGGTAACTTCGGAAAAGAAACCTGTGTTCGATTATAACTTCCACTGGCGGCCGGTCATGAAAAGCCTGCCGGACTTGCTTGAGGCATCGCTGCTGACCTTGCAAGTCGCGGTAATGGCGATGATCCTCGGCATCATCATCGGCCTGTGTCTGGCATTGACGCGCATGCACCTGAAGGGGCCGATGTATTGGTTTGCTTCTACCTGGGTCGAACTGGCACGTAACACACCTGCTTTGTTCCAGCTGTTCTTTTTCGGCTTTGGGCTTGGCGCATTCGGCCTGCACCTGTCGCCTTACTTCATTGTGCTGGCCGCGTTGACATTCAATTGTGCCGGCTATCTGGCCGAGAACTTTCGCGGAGGCTTTCAGGCCGTTCCCGAGACTCAGTTACGCGCCTCTCGTTCTCTGGGCATGACTGCGTGGCAGGCTTACACACGCGTGGTGATCCCACAGGTGTTTCGCATTGTCTATCACCCAATCACCAACCAGATGGTCTGGGCCGTGCTCATGTCATCGCTGGGCATGCTGGTCGGCTTCCGGGAACTGTCAGGAGAGACGCAGTTCTTTGCCTCACGCACCTTCCGCATCTTCGAATATTTCGCCGTCACGGCGGTCATCTACTACGTGATCGTCAAAATCATTCTCGGAGCCTCACGCCTGCTGGCGACCCGGCTCTTTCGCTACTGAAGGACGCTCGGATGCAACCCACTGTCAGCTTTTTCAGCAGCTTCAACATAAATGATCTGTGGTTTCTGGCCGAAGCCGCCCTGCGGACACTCTGGATTTCAGTTCTGTCAATAACCATCGGAACGTTTCTTGGAGTGGTGTGCGGGTGGATCCTTTACGAAGGCAAACTGGCAGCCACCCTGACAGTGGCCCCGTTTCTGGACATTTTTCGTTCGGTGCCGCTGATCATCCAACTGGTGCTGTTCTACAACTTTGCGCCCATTGTCGGGCTTAACCTGGACCCGTTTGCCTCGGGCGTGGTGATCCTGTCGATCTACACTGCGGCTTTGGTTGCGAATGTCGCGCGCGGCGGGATCGAGGCCGTCGGTGCACCGATGCGCCGTGCCGCGCGCAGTCTGGGCATGACCTATTGGCAGGACTTGCGCTATGTCGTCTTCCCTATCGGCGGACGCGCAGTGTTCCCGGCATGGGTCGGTGTTGCACTGGGTGTGATGAAGGACAGCGCATTGGTGTCGGTATTGGGCTACGTCGAATTGCTCAAGGCTAGCCAGATCCTGATCACCCGAACGCAGGAACCCTTCTTGATCCTGACAATCGCGGGCGCGTTCTACTTCGCGCTCAGCTATCCAATTTCGCGCTATTCCGCGTCTCTTGAAAAAAGGTGGGCCCAATGATCGAAATTCGCGACCTGCACAAGTATTTCGGCGCGCTGCATGTGCTGAAAGGTATCGATCTGGATGTGCAGAAAGGTGAGGTCCTGTCGGTGATCGGCGCGTCGGGTTCCGGCAAATCGACCCTTCTCTATTGCATCAACGGGCTGGAACTGATCCAGCAAGGCTCGGTCAGGGTCGATGGCACCGATGTTCATGCGAAGGGCACAGACATCAACAAGCTGCGCACAAAGCTGGGGATGGTATTTCAGCAATGGAACAGCTTTCCCCACCTGACAGCGCTGGAAAACGTCGCGCTCGCCCCCAAAATCGTCAAGAGATTGTCAAAGCAAGAGGCCCGTGATGTCGCGGCCAAACAACTGACCCACGTCGGCTTGGGCGAAAAGCTCAACGCCTACCCCTCGGCCCTGTCCGGCGGCCAGCAACAGCGTCTGGCCATCGCCCGCGCGCTGGCGATGGAACCGGAATACATGCTGTTTGATGAGGCGACGTCGGCGCTTGATCCCGAACTGGTGGGCGAGGTTCTCGACACGATGCGCCTTTTGGCCGAAGAAGGGATGACCATGATCTGTGTCACGCACGAGATGGGTTTCGCACGAGATGTATCGGACCGGGTTGCTTATTTCCATCAGGGTGTGATGGAAGAGATTGGCCCACCCGGGCAAGTATTCGGTGATGCGCAATCCGAAAACACCCGTAAATTCCTGGCCAATGTGCGCTAAGTGCACCGGCCCCCTGAAACAACGAGGAAGATCACCTTCATGTCCAAGAATATCTTCACCGGCACCATGCCAGCCCTGATGACCCCCTGCAAAGCCGACCGGACACCGGATTTCGATGCTCTGGTCAAAAAGGGCAAAGAAATGATCGAGGCAGGCATGTCGGCCGTCGTGTATTGCGGCTCTATGGGCGACTGGCCGTTGCTGTCAGTTGCCGAACGCATGCAAGGCGTCGAACGCTTGATCGAGGCAGGCCTGCCCGTCGTCGTCGGCACAGGTGCGATAAACTCGAAATCTGCCGTGGCCTTGGCTGCGCATGCGCAAAAGGTCGGCGCGGCAGGGCTTATGGTCATCCCACGTGTGCTGTCGCGCGGATCGTCCATCGCGGCACAGCGTAACCACTTCAAGGCAATCCTGTCAGCGGCGCCGGATATCCCGGCTATCATTTACAACAGCCCCGTTTACGGCTTCGCCACCCGCGCCGATTTGTTCCTGGAATTGCGTGCGGATCATCCGAACCTGGTTGGATTCAAGGAATTCGGCGGCAAAAGCGATCTGCGTTATGCGGCGGAACACATCACCTCGAAAGATGATCAGGTGACACTGATGGTGGGCGTGGATACCGAAGTTTATCATGGCTTCGTCAATTGCGGCGCCACGGGTTCGATTACCGGCATCGGTACCGCCTTGCCCAAAGAGGCACTTCTGCTGGCTGCCCTGTGTCAGAAAGCGGCGGCGGGTCATACCGAAGCGCGCCTGCGCGCGCGTGAGCTTGAAGAAGCCTTTGGCGTGCTGGCCAGCTTTGACGAAGGCACCGATCTGGTGCTGTATTACAAACACCTGCTGGTCCTGAACGGCGAAGAGGAATACCGTTTGCACTTTAACGAAACCGACGAACTGACCGATGCCCAGCGCAACTATTGCGAACAGCAATACAGCCTGTTCCGCACCTGGTTTGCCGACTGGTCCAGCCAGGGTGGGGTCATCGCTGAATGCATGTGATCGACAGCCATACCGGAGGCATGCCCACGCGGGTTATCCTGGACGGCGGCCCCGATCTGGGGTCGGGCCCGCTGGCCGAGCGCGCACAACGCCTGGCCACCGAGCATGAGGCTTTCTACAAATCGGTCCTTCTGGAGCCGCGCGGTCAACCCGGCATGGTCGGGGCGCTTCTTGTCACCCCGGAAACGTCAGGCTGTGAGACCGGCGTGATCTATTTCGATGCCGACGCCGTTTTGGGCATGTGCGGCCATGGCACCATCGGGCTTGGGGTCACTCTGGCGCATCTGGGCCGGATTGGGCCGGGGACGCACAGGGTTGAAACGCCGGCCGGCGTCATCTCGGTTGACCTGTTGGACGCCAACACCGTGCGCGTCACCAATATCGAAAGTCGCCGGGTCAGGGCCTCTGTATCTGTTGATGTCGACGGCCATGGAAAAGTGACCGGCGATCTGGCCTATGGTGGCAACTGGTTCTTCATTGTCGATCCCAGTCCGATAGAAGTGAACCCCGGCAACATCCGAGCCCTCACCGACCTGACCATTGCAATACGCGAAGCCTGCATCGCGCAAAACCTGCGTGGTGAAAACGGGGAACCGGTGGACCACGTGATCTTGCAGGACAAATCCCCTGACGAAAACGTTCACAGCCGGAACTTTGTCCTGTGCCCGGACGATCAATACGACCGATCCCCGTGCGGGACCGGCAGTTCGGCGCGTCTGGCCTGTCTGGCGGCGGATGGGGTTCTGGTTCCCGGAGTAGAGATCGTGCAGGAAAGCGTGGTCGGCAGTTCTTACCGACTAAGCTATCAGCCCGGCCCCAATGGCGGCGTCATCCCGACCTTGACCGGGCAGGCCCATATCATGGCCCAGGGCAAAATGATTTTCGCGCAAAACGATCCATTCCGCAGTGGGATCCTTCTTTGACAAAACTATCGGGGATTGGCGCAATCCGGCCCCCGGTACCGAACCACAGTTTGAAAAGATCTGGCCATGCTGCAAGACAACCTGACGGATATTGTTGTGATCGGCGCTGGTATCATTGGGATCAGCACGGCACTGGAATTGCAAAAGCGCGGCAAACAGGTTCTGGTGTTGGATCGCAAAGGCGTAGGAACTGGTGCCTCGAAAGGGAATGCCGGAGCTTTTGCGTTTACCGACATCGTGCCGTTGGCCACCCCCGGGATCATGCGCAAAGCTCCGAAATGGCTGTTTGATCCATTGGGTCCGCTTTCAATCCCCCCCTCTTACGCTTTGAACATCGCACCGTGGATGCTGAGGTTCTGGCGGGCCAGTTGGCAGGATCGCTATGCTGCTGCTCGGTCTGCACAGGCTGCTTTGATGGATCACAGCCGCGCGGCGCTGGAACGCCAGATTGCGGATGTCGACGGCGAAGCGCTAATGCAACGCGAAGGCCAGTTGCAGTTGTTCGAAAGTGAAGGCGAATTCCGCGCCAGTCTTCCCACGTGGGATATCCGCAAGGATCACGGCATCCCCTTTGACCTGCTGGACAGTCCCGACGCGATTGCGGAAATCCAGCCTGGGCTTCACCGACGATTTACCCACGCGGGATTTACGCCCACCTGGATGAACACGGTCGATCCGGCCAGTTGGACAAGACATTTGGCCACCCGGTTCACTGCGCGTGGCGGTCAGGTTGAAATCGCGGCAATCAACGCGCTCACACCGATGGATGCAGGCGTACACCTGACGACTTCGATCGGTGAAATTGATGCAAGACACGTGATCGTGGCCGCCGGGGCCTGGTCTCACCAACTCGCGAAAACCCTGGGCGATCGCATCCCTCTTGAAACCGAGCGCGGTTATAACACCACCCTGCCCGAAGGGGCCTTTGACCTGCGCACCCATCTGACCTTTGGTGGACATGGGTTCGTGGTGACACGGATCAACGGCGGTGTGCGCATCGGTGGTGCGGTCGAGTTGGGAGGGCTGGAACTGCCGCCCAATTACAAGCGGGCCGACACGCTGCTGGCAAAGGCCGGGCGCTTCATGCCTGATCTGAACCTAGAAGGCGGTACGCAATGGATGGGGTTCCGGCCATCGCTTCCCGACAGTTTGCCGGTGATCGACCGCTCGGCCCGTGCGTCACAGGTTTTTTATGCCTTTGGACACGGTCATCTGGGCCTGACGCAATCCGCAGGCACGGCGGATCTGGTCGCGGATCTGATCACGAACGCCAAGCCCGCGCTCGACATGAAGCCTTACGCATCCACACGCTTCTGATCTGGAGAACATCACATGAAAATCACCGCACTGAACGTATATCAGGTGGATCTGCCGCTGAAGGAAGGTCGTTACAACTGGTCCAATGGCAACTATGTCGAAGTCTTCGACAGCACCGTTCTCGAGATCATCACGGATGAAGGTCTGAAGGGTTATGCCGAATGCTGCCCGCTGGGATCGGCTTATCTTCCGTCCTTCGCACTTGGCGTCAGGGCCGGGCTGGCCGAATTGTCGCCACATCTGATCGGGCAGAATCCGCTTAATATAGGCCAGATCAATCGCACCATGGATGCTGCCCTGCGTGGCCACCCCTATGCCAAGGCTCCTGTTGATATTGCCTGCTGGGATCTTCTGGGCAAGGCGACGGGGCAACCGCTTTACACCCTTTTGGGCGGCGCGGCACAGGAAGATGTGGTGCTTTATCGTGCGATCAGTCAGGAAGCGCCGGACATCATGGCGAAGAAGATCGAAGGCTATGCGGCCGAAGGCTACACGAAGTTTCAACTGAAGGTGGGCGGCGACGCCAATGACGACATCGACCGCATTCACGCCACCCGCGCGGTTCTGAAAAAGACCGATCTTCTGGTGGCAGATGCCAACACTGGCTGGACCCGGCACGAGGCTGCTCGTGTCGTGGGCGCGGTCTCGGGTCTGGATGTCTATGTGGAACAACCCTGTTTGACCTATGAGGAATGCGTTTCGATCCGCCGCCGTACTGCGCTGCCGTTTGTGATGGATGAGGTCATCGACACTCCCAACACATTGGTTCGCGGCATTGCCGACGACGCTATGGATGTGATCAATCTGAAAATCTCCAAAGTCGGTGGTTTGACCAAGGCAAAACTGATGCGGGATCTGTGCGTGGCGCACGGTATTCCCATGACCATCGAGGACACATGGGGCGGCGACATCACCACAGCCACCATCGCCCATCTGGCGCGGTCAACACCGTCCGAGTTCACGTTCTCGGCCACCGATTTCAATTCCTATGGTACCGTGGACATCGCCGAAGGCGCACCAAAGCGTGTCAATGGCCGGATGACCGCAGCAGATCGTCCCGGTCTGGGCGTGACACCGATCTTCGATGCGCTGGGTGCTCCTGTCGCGCAGTACGGCTGAGGTAAACATGCGCAGCAGCAAAACCATACATGTGATCTCGGCCCATGCCGAAGGTGAGGTTGGAGATGTCATCGTCGGAGGTGTCGTCCCACCGCCGGGCGACACTCTCTGGGATCAGCGAAGCTTCATCGCGCGGGATCAAACCCTGCGCAACTTTGTTCTGAACGAACCGCGCGGCGGTGTGTTCCGGCATGTCAACCTTCTGGTTCCGCCAAAACACCCCGAGGCGGACGCCGCCTGGATCATCATGGAACCCGAAGACACGCCGCCCATGTCGGGGTCCAACTCAATCTGTGTCTCAACCGTATTACTGGATAGTGGGATCATTCCGATGAAAGAGCCGGAAACTCATATGGTGCTGGAGGCACCGGGAGGGCTGGTCCGGGTACGTGCGGAATGCCGCGATGGCAAGGCACAACGCATCTTTGTCCAGAACCTGCCCAGCTTTGCCGACAAGCTGTCGGTCCCGCTCGAGGTATCCGGACTGGGCACGATCACGGTAGATACCGCTTATGGCGGCGACAGCTTTGTGGTCGTCGATGCGCAGACGCTTGGGTTTGCAATCGTCGATCATGAGGCCCGCGACATAGCCCGGTTGGGGGTAAAGATCACAAACGCCGCCAATGAACAGCTTGGGTTTTCTCATCCCGAGAACCCGGACTGGGATCATATATCGTTCTGCGCCTTTTGCGGCCCGCTGAGCGAGACGGAAACCGGTCTAAGCGGCAAGTCCGCCGTGGCGATCCAGCCGGGTAAGGTTGACCGTTCGCCGACGGGTACCGCGGTGTCTGCCCGCATGGCGCTGATGGCAGCCAAAGGGTTGATGAAACCCGGCCAGACCTTCGAGGCGGTTTCGATCATCGGATCACGATTTACCGGTAGAGTCCTTGACACAGCGCAGATAGGTGGCCGCCCGGCAATCGTTCCTGAAATCAGCGGTCGCGGTTGGATCACCGGAATTCATCAGCACATGCTGGACCCTGACGACCCGTGGCCGGGTGGTTATCGACTGTCTGACACCTGGGGTGTCTGAGATCTGGTGTCGCGCAATTTTCGTTGATGGCAAAGTCTGCATATCCGCGACCCGAGTTTGGTAATTTGGGATAACTCAAGGCCCTGGCCGCCGATAACCGTCCCACCAACACTTGGGGTTAAGGACGGTTGATCTTGTTTCAAACCTGCTTGCCTTCACTTTGACAGAGGTGGGATTGATACATCCTGGATGATGGATTCATCACCAGATCCATACTTTTCAAACGCTCTGAAATGGGTCGAAATCCAAGTTCGGCTTGGAAAAGTCGGTAATTACGGGTAATTGTATCCAAAAAACCGCGGCGGGATATTGGAAATGGCAGGAAAACGCGCGATCACGAAACAAAGCCTACCGGACGTCATCGCAAATGATCTGCGTGAACGTATCCTGAGCGGCGAACTCGCCGAAGGTGAGACGATCCGGCAGGAAGCACTGGCCGAGGAATATGATGTCTCGCGTATGCCAATCCGCGAGGCGCTGAAACGCCTGAATGCCGAAGGCCTGGTACAATGGGCCAACAATCGCGGCGGCTCGGTGACCAAACACTCCCTCGACGAAATCGGTGAGATTTTCGATCTTCGCATCCTGATCGAAGTGGATCTGTTTCGCCGAGCCATCCCTAATATGGGCCCAAGGGAATTTGCTCGTTGCGACGAGATACTCAAGCAGATGGAAGCGTCATACGATGAAAATGACGTCGGCAAGTGGGGGATACTGAACTATCAATATCACTCGGCGCTTTATGCGGCTTCACAGCGGAAGCTGACCAACGAATTGCTGGACCGCGTCAACCTGCAATCGGATCGCTATGTAAGGATGCACCTGAGCGTGATGAAACAGCGCGAACCCGCAAAAAAGGAACATCGTGATCTGTTGCGGCTGGCCCGGGAAGGCAAGGTGGACAAAGCATGCGAGGTCTTGACGCAGCACATACGCCGGACGAAGGAACAGCTTCTGGAAATGATCGCCTCGAAGCGCGGGACAGACGAACCCTAAGGTGGTCTTGCATGTCCTGTCATTTTGGATACATTATCCATTAGACTGGACATCCTGAAATACGAGGCCCAAATGAACTTTACTCCGCATGGCAAGCATCTGATCGCAGGCAACTGGCTTGCAGGTGACGATTTCTTTGCATCACAACCCGCACATGGGCTATCGCATGACTATTCGAAAGGTCGCATTTCAGACGTCGATGCCGCTGCGCAGGCCGCGGAAGATGCCTTTTGGAGTTATGGCTATTCCACTCGGGAAAAACGTGCCGCCTTCCTGAACACCATTGCCGACGAGATCGAAGCGCGCGCCGATGCAATCACCGAGATTGGCACACAGGAAACCGGCCTGCCCGAAGCTCGGTTGCAAGGTGAGCGAGGCCGCACGTCGGGGCAGCTAAGGCTGTTTGCAACGCATATCATCAGCGGCGATTATCTGGACCGGCGCCACGACGGCGCGCTGCCGGACCGTGCACCCCTGCCCCGGCCCGATCTGAAAATGATCCAGCGTCCGATCGGCCCGGTTGCAGTGTTCGGCGCATCAAATTTCCCGTTGGCATTTTCCACCGCCGGGGGGGACACCGCCGCCGCACTGGCTGCCGGCTGCCCGGTTGTCGTCAAAGGCCACAGCGCCCATCCTGGCACCGGCGAGATCATCGCTGAAGCAATCTTCGCTGCTGCTCGCCGTTGCAACATTCATCCCGGTGTTTTCAGCCTGATCCAGGACGGCGGGCCGGCTGTGGGTTCAGCCTTGGTGCAGCACCCTCTGATCAAGGCAGTCGGGTTCACCGGGTCGCTTACGGGCGGTCGCGCCCTGTTCGACCTGTGCGCCGCGCGCCGCGAACCGATTCCGTTTTTTGGTGAGCTTGGATCGGTCAACCCCACGTTTATTCTGGATGCGGCACTCGCGAACCGGGGCGAAGACATCGCCAAAGACTGGGCCGGATCGCTGACCATGGGCGCAGGTCAGTTCTGCACCAACCCGGGCGTCGTCGTGATACCGGCAGGTGAAGCAACAGACCGTTTCGCCGAGATCGCACGGACCGCATTGACCGAAGTTCCGGCGCAGACCATGCTGACCGACGGCATCGCCGAAGCCTATCGCAACGGTCAGGCCCGCGTCGCGGAAACCGGTGGCGTTCAGGAGGTTCTGACGTCGATATGCGACCAGCGCAACGCAGCCCCCTTCCTTTACCGAACAAGCGCCTCGACATGGCTGGCCAACGAAACCCTCGCAGAAGAGGTGTTTGGCCCGTTGGGCATCATCGTTACCGCCGAAACATCCGACGAGATGCGCGACGTCGCGCGCAGTTTGCACGGTCAGTTGACCTGCACGCTGCAAATGGACGAGGCCGACATGGACATGGCCCGGTCCCTGCTGCCGATCCTTGAACGCAAATCCGGGCGCGTGTTGTCCAATGGCTTCCCCACGGGGGTCGAGGTGTGCGACAGCATGGTCCATGGCGGCCCCTACCCGGCTTCGACCAATTTCGGTGCCACATCTGTCGGCACATTGTCGATCCGACGTTTCCTGCGTCCTGTTTGCTATCAGAACCTGCCGGATGCCTTGTTGCCGGAACGATTCTCGTAGAGCTTCGGGGGAACGCCCGCTCGCCGACACTGTGAGAGCAATAAGCACTGCAGAGGCTGGCGGTTGCATTTGAAGCCAACCGTCAACCTCTGCCGAGCGATCTTGGTTCATCCTTTCTGTTTCAGCGCCCGCGTAAAAAGGATGGGGCAGAACCGCCACCTTTAAGCCTGCATGTTCAACCACGGTATTCTGGTGTTGCGTCCGATCAACCGGGAAAGTCCGACCAAATGAGAGCTTTGGCACCGAATTGCTTGATGAACGCCAAAGGAAAAGGGAGCACGCCCTTCGATCCGATTGCGCAGTTTCATTTGGGTAACAGTGCGCTTACTCATTCGCTGCATGCTAACGCAGACACCGCTCAGTGCGTTGGCACCATGGTCAACTACCTGTATGACTTGACCCGCGTGGCCCTGAACCACGAACAATTCACCAAAACCCATGAGATGACCGCCTCAACCGAGACAAAATTCTCCGCTGCATCCACCTCTCTCTCCATGCTTCAAGAAAGGTAAACCTGATGGCTAACCCCCTCTATGACGGCCTGTTCGGCATTCATGCTGGCAAACGCACACCTTTTTTGCGGCTGCTGGATGGGACAACAATCACCCATCAGGACTTTCTCGGCAACGCGGCGCAGATCGCGCATGTCGCCACGCGTCTGGGTCTGAATCCCGGTGATCGCGTTGCGGCGCAGGTTGAGAAGTCACCCGAGGCGCTGGCGCTTTATGCAGCTTGCGCCCAAGCCGGTCTGGTGTTCCTACCGCTCAATACCGCCTACACGGTAGATGAATTAACCTATTTCATAGAAAACAGTGGAGCCGCACTGATTATCTGTGACGCCAAAAGTGAGGAAAAACTGACCCCTGTCGGCGCGCAGCTGGGGGCGCGAATAGAGACCCTCAACGCGGATGGCAGCGGGTCCCTGACAGATCAGGCCGCAACCATGCCGACAAGTTTCGAAACCGTCGCCCGCGATGGCGAGGACCTGGCCGCGTTCCTCTATACATCGGGAACCACAGGCCGGTCCAAGGGGGCCATGCTGACCCAGAATAATCTGCTGTCGAATGCACAGACACTGATCAAGGAATGGCGCTTCACCTCGCAGGATGTGCTTCTGCATGCCCTGCCAATCTTCCACACCCACGGGCTGTTCGTCGCGACCAACATCATGCTGGCCGCGGGCGGATGCATGATCTGGCTACCAAAATTCGATCTGGATCAGATCATAGACAATTTGCCCTATGCCACGTCGATGATGGGCGTCCCAACCTTCTATACGCGCCTATTGGACGACCGCCGCTTTACCAAGGAACTGGCCACCCATATGCGCCTGTTCGTATCGGGATCGGCACCACTGCGGGCGGAAACCCATGTGCAGTTCGAGAAACGAACGGGTCATCGCATCCTTGAGCGCTACGGCATGACTGAAACCAACATGAACACGTCAAACCCCTATGACGGCGATCGGCGCGCCGGAACGGTTGGGCACCCGCTACCCGGGGTCGAACTGAAGATCTGTGATTCAGACGGCAATACCCTGCCCGTGGGCGAGATCGGCGAGATTGAGGTGCGTGGCCCCAACGTCTTTAAAGGCTATTGGCAGATGCCTGAAAAAACCGCTGCCGAACTGCGCGACAACGGCTTTTTCATCACCGGTGATCTGGGCCGCATCGACGACGATGGCTACGTCCATATCGTTGGTCGCAACAAGGATCTTATCATCTCGGGCGGTTACAACATTTACCCCAAAGAGATCGAGCTGGTTCTCGATGATCAACCCGGAGTATTGGAAAGCGCCGTGATCGGCGTGCCGCACCCAGATTTCGGTGAAACGGTTGTTGGTATCATCGTGGCAGAGCCCGGCCAGACTCCCGATCCGGATGCGATAACAGGGGCGGTACGTGAAGGTCTGGCGCGGTTCAAGCATCCGCGCAAGCTGATCGTTGTGGATGAACTTCCCTGCAACACGATGGGCAAGGTTCAAAAGAACGTTTTGCGTGACCGATACAAAGACATGTTCATGGCCGTGTGAGTGAGTCTCCGCAAAACGGAAATCTACGGGCCCTGAGCCGAACTGGGCGTCGTGATCGGCAAAGACGCAAAAAACGTGACAGCATCCGAAGTGGTGTATCGCGTCGACAACGGTCTGTCGGAGCATGATTGCGGCATAGCGGGCATTAGCGGATGCAGCCCCCTGAAAAGATAATCAGGCGAGGGTGTCCTCGCCTGATTTTTTCATGTGTCAGGCAACCAGATCGAACCGGTCGTTGTTCATGATTTTGGTCCATGCCGCCACAAAGTCGCGTACGAACTTCTCGGCGTTGTCGTTCTGAGCATAAACCTCTGCATAACCGCGCAGGATCGAGTTCGAGCCGAAGACCAGATCTGCGCTGGTTGCGGTGAACTTGACCTCACCCGAGGCGCGGTCGCGCAGTTCGTAGGTTCCGCCGTCAACCGGATGCCAGCTCAGCGCCATATCCGTCAGGTTGACAAAGAAGTCTGTTGTCAGCTTACCCAGCCGGTCAGTGAAGACACCATGTGGCGATCCGCCATGGTTGGCACCCAGCACACGCAGGCCACCGACCAGAACGGTCATCTCGGCTGCGGTCAGACCCAGCAGTTGCGCGCGATCCAGCATCATTGCCTCAGGAGATACTGCGTATTCCTTCAGTTGCCAGTTGCGGAACCCGTCCGCCAGCGGCTCAAGCACCGAGAAACTGTCCACATCGGTCTGCTCGTCCGACGCGTCGCCGCGACCGGCCGAGAACGGAACCGCCACGTCAAAGCCTGCGGCCTTGATTGCCTGCTCCAGTCCGACATTGCCCGCCAGAACGATCACGTCGGCAATCGAGGCACCGGTTTCCGCTGCGATCGGCTCCAGCACACCCAGCACTTTTGCCAGACGCTCGGGCTCGTTGCCTGCCCAGTCCTTTTGCGGCGCCAGTCGGATGCGCGCCCCATTTGCGCCACCGCGTTTGTCCGAGCCACGGAAGGTGCGGGCACTGTCCCAGGCTGTGGTGATCATCTCGACTGCCGTCAGGCCGCTGTCTGCGATCTTCGCCTTGACGGCATTTATGTCATAATCTGTCGAACCAGCCGGGATCGGATCCTGCCAGATCAGGTCTTCTGACGGCACGTTTGGACCATAATAGTTGACGCGTGGACCCATATCACGGTGAGTCAACTTGAACCAGGCACGTGCAAATGTATCGGCAAAATAGTCCGGATCCGCCATGAACTTCTGACAGATCGCGTTGTAGGTCGGGTCGACTTTCATCGCCATATCCGCATCAGTCATCATGGGCATGCGACGAACAGACGGGTCGGTCGGGTCGACCGGCTTTTCGTTTTCGGGCATGTCGACGGGCTGCCACTGATGGGCGCCGGCGGGCGATTTGCCCAGCTCCCACTCGTAGCCGAACAGGTAGTCGAAATAGCCCATGTCAAACTTCAGGGGCTCTTTCGTCCACGCCCCTTCGATCCCAGAAGTAAAGGCGTTGGTCGCTTTACCGTTCTGATCAGGGTTCTCCCATCCCAGACCCTGGCTGGACACGGGGCAGGCTTCGGGCTCGGCGCCGATATTGTCGCCTGGCATCGCACCATGGGCCTTGCCGACCGTATGACCACCGCAGGTCAACGCCGCAGTCTCTTCGTCATCCATCGCCATACGGGCAAAGGTTTCACGGATATGCAGCGCGGTTTTGGAAGGATCCGGATTGCCGTTCACGCCTTCGGGGTTCACATAGATCAAGCCCATATGCACCGCACCCAGAGGGTTTTCCAGCGTACTGGGAGTTTCCAGATTGCCATATCGGTTC
This sequence comes from Ruegeria sp. CDSA141, assembly GCF_059612005.1. Lineage (NCBI taxonomy): Bacteria > Pseudomonadati > Pseudomonadota > Alphaproteobacteria > Rhodobacterales > Roseobacteraceae > Ruegeria > Ruegeria sp. CDSA141. The sequence goes on along the minus strand of NZ_JBXWPT010000006.1, from coordinate 23,664 downwards.
TCGGACGGGGCCAACCACTGGTTTTCCGACCCCCAGTAAACATCTTTCTCCGGGCCCCAGATATCCTCGCGACCAAATCCGAAGCCAAAGGTCTTCAGCCCCATGGCTTCATATGCAACGGTTCCCGACAGAACGATCAGGTCAGCCCAGGAAAGCGCGTTTCCATATTTCTTTTTCACCGGCCACAACAAACGCCGGGCTTTATCCAGGCTGGCATTGTCCGGCCACGAGTTAAGCGGCGCAAACCGGATGTTGCCCGAACCGGCGCCACCTCGACCATCCCCCAGACGATAAGACCCGGCCGAGTGCCACGCCAGACGGATCATCAGGCCACCGTAGTGACCCCAGTCTGCCGGCCACCAGTCCTGACTGACAGTCAGCAGCGCCTCGACATCGGCGCGAACCGCCTTGAAGTCCAGCCCTTTGACCGCTTCGCGGTGGTTGTAATCCGCATCCATCGGGTTCGTGCGCGTGTCGTGCTGGCTCAGAATGTCCAGGTTCAGCGAATCCGGCCACCACTTGGTAACGGAATTGCCCGTTCCAGTATTGCCGCCATGCATGACAGGGCAGCCGCCGGATTGGTGATTGTGGGGGGTACCGTCCATTGTAAATCTCCTGAGTATTTACCTAGGGGTTCAGATATCTTGACTCGTACCTTACAGCTTCGATAATTGGAAATTTGTAATTACTATCGTTGCGATTAGTTTTTCATATGAAAGCACTCACGCTTAAACACCTGCGCTATTTCGAGGCGCTCGCCACGCACGGCCACTTTGGCAAAGCGGCTGCGGCCAGTGCGATATCGCAGCCCGCGCTTTCCATACAAATCAAAGAGCTGGAAGCAATCATGGGTGGGCCGCTGGTCGAACGCGCGGCCCGTCAAACCCGCCTGACAGCACTTGGCGAAGACGTGCTGAAACATGGCCGCGAAATCCTGACCCGGGTCGAGGATTTGGGGAATTTGGTGCAATCCCTCTCAGGCCCCTTGTCCGGCCGCATCAGAATCGGGGTCATTCCCACGGTTGCACCTTATTTGCTGCCCTCGATCATCAAAGCTTTGTCGCAACGTTTCCCACAACTGACCATCGAACCAAAGGAAACGATAACCAAGACGTTGATCGGTGAAATACTGGATTCAAAACTGGATTTTGGCGTCGTTGCCCTGCCTGTCTCGGAACCCAACCTCCGAGAATTCTCGCTGTTCAACGAAGACTTTCTGCTGGTTCGCCCGGCGCAGGATGCCAAGCTGCCGATGCCAAGTTCGTCGCAGCTCAGAACCATGCGCCTGCTGTTGCTGGAAGAGGGGCATTGCTTCAGGGATCAGGCCCTGTCCTTCTGCTCAATCCGCAATATCGAACCGCAGCACATCATGGAGGGCAGTTCGCTTTCCACACTGGTTCAGATGGTCGGCGCCGGCATCGGTGTAACCCTGATACCGGAAATGGCGGTTGGGCTGGAAACCCGATCCGCGGATGTGTCCATTGCCCGGTTTCAGGACACACCGCCGACGCGGACGATTGGTCTGATCTGGCGAAAGACCAACCCGCTTAGCGAAAATCTATTGAAGATCGGCGCGATCATCCGCAAAACAGCGGAAGAAAACACGTGGGGCATGAAACCACCGCAACCCAAAGCTATCAGCTGACCCCCCAAAACGTTGTTCTACGGCACGGAGCCAGACCCGCCGCAACCCATCAGTCGTCACCCGTATAAAAGCCGATCACATCATTCTCGGTCGTTGCGCCAAGACCGTTCAGCAATCGGTTGGAATAGTTGAAATAGGCGCAGACCTGGTTGACCTCCAGGATCTCTCCGTCTTCACAGCCTGCGATCTTGAGCACTTCGAAGTCGGACTTGACCATTTTACCGACATCCGTCGTCAGCTTGGCGGCATAGCGCAGCAGCGCCAGTTCTTTGCCTTCGAATTCATCCTCGGGCCGATGGGCCTTGAGCGCGACAAAAATCCGGTCGCTGCGCGGCTGGTCCTTCAGCAGGTTGCGCACGTTCATGAAGTGATGGGTCAGTGAATAGGTGCAATCATTCAGGATCGAAGTATAGCTGGCGACAACCTCGAGAAACCAGAATGGCAACTGGTTGTCATCGGAATGCAGGACCGAACGATACAGCGTCACATGCCCGTTCATCGTTTCGGGGCGCAATGAATGCACACGCATGACCGTGTCAACGGTGCCATGAGGGGTGCGGGCCTTGTCCAGCAGCTCTTTCAGGCGGCCGTCGGCCTTGCCGTCCGAGATCATCTCGATCCAAGCACTCATTGCTATGTCTCCTGTCCTGTTCGGGCCCAGCTTATGAACAAAGCCCTCAAGCATGTCAGTTAATTTTTTTCTTAAGGTGAAATTTTTTCTGGATCACAGAAACGTGAAAGATGTAAAACACCAACGCGGGGGATTTTTTGAGGATCAGCGGAAATGCACAGTCCAGATCTCATGGCGGGTGCTGAAAACCTGTTGTTCAGATGCGGTGGCCTGACGGCGGGCGACCAGTTGCTTGTGGTCTGCGAAGATGCGGCCAACGGTTATTATGATGCCGAGATCACAGGGGCTATCGTCGACTGTGCCCGACAGAACCGGATCAAAACCGCAGTTCGAACTCTCCCATTCGAACCCATGGGTCCCTTGGTGCCTGAAGAGCTGAAATCGGCGATGAAGTCGGCGGACTGCACCCTGTTTCTGTCCCGCACCGGCGATCAGATAAGGTTCGACGCGGGCATGGAGGACGTTCGGCCCATCATGTCGTACGCGCTGGACGCCGGAATGCTGGCGTCGGGTTTCGGGCGAGCCAACTACACCGGGTTCGTCGAGCTGAAAAACGCTGTCAACACGCTGCTGGCCAACGCCGGGCGCATCCACGTGACCTGCCCGCTTGGCACCAACTTCGCTGGCCCGGGCGCCGCCTTCCCGCCATCAGGTGCCACGGATGTCAGCATCACGCGTTTTCCGATGTCGGTTTTTGCCCCGGTTCCCGCGCAGGGGTTCTCTGGTGTGCTGGTTCAGGACGGGTTCCTGGTCGGCACCGGATCGAAGTTCTATGAACCATACGGCTGTGACCTGCGAGAACCGCTGACCATCCGGTTCGAAAACAACCGCCTGACCGGTTTTGACGGCCATCCCATGGATGTGCATTGTGCGCAGATGCATTACGAAAAGGTCGGTCGGATGTTCGGTCTTGATCCCCTGACCATGCATTCCTGGCACGCAGGTATCCATCCGGGCTGCGCCTATACCACCCCTGCCCAAAGCAGCTTTGAACGTTGGAGCGGATCTGCCTTTGGCAATCCGCGCCTGCTGCACTTTCACACTTGCGGGCATTATGCGCCGGGTGAGATTTCACTCAACGTGCTGGATCCCACGATCCGGGTGGATGGTGTTGCAATCTGGGATGCCGGTGTTCTCCGGGCCGATCTGTTGCCAGGTGGAACGGAAATCCTCGAACAGTATCCCTGTATCAAAGCGGTGTTCGACGACCCGGCCCGACACGTAGGCCAGGGCGCGAACGGGCGCTTGTCGGCCGGTTGATCAGCCAGCCTCCTGCGCAATCAGTTTTGCAACCCGCGCGCGGAAGCGCATCGCGCCCGCGTCCAGCCCGAGGTTGATATAGCCGGTCTTGCGCCGTGCCATGCCTGTTTGGACGTATTCCAGAACCTCTTTGTCCTCGTTGAAGGCCATGACCGCGCCCTCAAACATGCGCTGCGACATGGCTGCGTCATCCGCGTGCATGTTGCGGTGCTGGAACCAGAAATACCGAGAGGTTTCCGCATCGACCGGCGTGATGAAATTGTACGAAATGTTCACAAAGGCATTGGGCGACATCGGTCGATCCGCCCCGCCCTCACCCGTCGGAGTGTAAACGGACATGTTGATCGCAGTGGACGGCAGACGGCATTCGTAATGCTGCTTGCGGTCACAACTTGGCCCAAACGGCAGTATCGGCGCGTAGTAGGGCGGCGCGGGTTCGTCCGCGATCCAGCGCGAAACAATGACACCGCTTTCGGTTTCTTCAAGATCCAGCGGGCGGTTGTCGGTCCCTGCCCCGGCAAACGAGGTCAGATGCACCCAGGCCACATGGCTTGGATCCAGCAGGTTGTCGATGATGTAAAGGTAGTGGCACGCCATCTCCATCGCTCCGGTCCGGGTCTTGCCCCAGGACGGGTTGTCGAAATTGGGGATATCGATGATATCGTCAGTGCTGGCGTTATCCGGGTCTCCCATCCAGAGCCACAGAAACCCCCAGCGATCTTCGGCCGGGAAGGCATGCACGGCGGCGCGGCGCGGAGGATTGTCCAGCTGTGTGGGGGCGCTGACGCATTCACCGCCGCAGCCGAAAGTCAGACCGTGATAGCCGCAAACCACATGGTCCCCTTCAATGGTGCCCCGAGACAGCGGCAGCTTTCTATGCGGACATGCGTCCTCCAACGCGATCGCTTTGCCTGTCGTGTCACGATAGACCACTATCTCTTCGCCCAGCATTCGCACGGCGCTCAGGCTGCGGCCAAAATTCTCGGACCGTCCGGCGACATACCAGCTGTTGCGAATAAACCCCTCTGCTCCGGCCAGATCAGGACGCATGTTTCTTACTCCGAAAACACATCAAAAGCATTGAGCGCCTTGGCGCTATACGCATAGGACGGCCCTCCGCCCATATAGGTGGCCATAGCCAACGCCTCGCACATCTCTTCGCGGGTAGCGCCCAGCCGGACCAGCGAACGCACATGAAATCCAATGCAACTGTCGCAGCGGGTCGCGATCGCAATGCCAAGCGCCATGAACTCCTTGGTTTTCTCGCTCAGCGCTCCATCGGTCTTGGCGGCCTTTCCCATGATGCCAAAGCCGCGCACTGTTTCAGGCACCTCCTTTGAAAAGGCCCCGATATTGGCCTCGGTCTCGGCCATGAAATCTTTCCAGTCCATTTTTTTTGCTCCTTATCCGCGCTCGTCCGCGCCCATACGACGCTCCAGCCAGCGCACCCCGGCTGAGATGATCAGAACCAGGATCAGATACTCGAAAATCAGCAGGGTATAGATTTCCAGCGGGCGGTATTCCGTCACCACCAACTCATTCGCGCGGCGGGTCAGTTCCTGCATCCCGATGACGCTGGCGAAGGCGCTCATCTTGACGATGTAGATGAACTGGTTTGCCAGCGGCGGCAGAATACGCCGGATTGCCTGTGGCAGGATCACGTAGCGCATGGTCTGCACGTAGTTCAGCCCAATGGTTTGCGCCGCCTCGCGCTGGCCTCGGGCAATGGACTGAATCCCCGCGCGGTAGATTTCGGCAGTAAAGGCACTGTCAGAAATCGCCAACGTAAGGATCGCACCCCAAAAGGGATCAATGGGGATGTTCACCCCCATGGATTGAAACACGATCGGCAAGCCGTAAAACACCCAAAACAACATCGGCAGCAGAGGGATGGCGCGGATGAACTCCACGTAAATTCGGTTAAGCATCCGCCAGCCGCGTTTCTCGGACAACCCCGGCAAGGCGACCAGCAGCCCGATGGCGATCGAAATAACGGCGGCGATCAACGAAATCTGGATCGTCGCGCCCATGCCCGAGATCAAGAATTTCACATTGGTCCAACCCGACGCCGTGGTCGGATCGATCACGTACCAGCCCCAGGTCTGGGACGACGAACATCCTGCCAGCAGAAAAAGTGGAAGAATCAGAAGAGTTTTTTTCATCGGCTCCACTCAGTGCTGCAAAATCTGGCTGAGGAATTGGCGGCACCGTTCAGATTGAGGTGCCGTGAAGAAATGTTCGGGGTTGCCTTCCTCGACAATTTCGCCTGCATCCATGAAGATCATCTTGTCCGCCACCTTGCGGGCAAATCCCATCTCGTGCGTGACAACCACCATGGTCATGCCCTCATTCGCCAGTTCGACCATCACATCCAGCACTTCCGAAATCATCTCGGGGTCCAGCGCCGAAGTGGGTTCATCAAACAACAAGACGCGCGGCTCCATGCACAGGGATCGCGCTATGGCGACACGTTGCTGCTGACCGCCCGACAACTGAATGGGCTTTTTTTCGGCCTGATCGGGAATATGCACCCGATCCAGATAATGACGTGCTTTTTCCTCTGCCTCTTTGCGGCTTAGACCGCGCGCTTTGACCGGGCCCAATGTCAGGTTCTCCAACACGGTCAGATGAGGGAACAGGTTGAATTGCTGGAACACCATGCCGACCTCGGACCGGATCCTGGCCACGGATTTTGCGTCATCCGTCAACTCGATCCCATCTACGCGAATGGTTCCTTTCTGGTGCTTTTCCAACTGGTTGATACATCGCACAACAGTGGATTTTCCTGACCCTGAAGGTCCGCAGATCACCACCTTTTCGCCGCTGTTAACTGTCAGATTGATATCCTTGAGAACGTGAAACGTGTCGAACCACTTGTTCACGCCCACAAGTTCGATTGCGGCGTCTGGCATAAGCTGAGCTGCCCCTGTTTTAGTCCCAGTATAATATTTTCTTGAGGTTATCTTTCCCTTTGGGCTTAAATCAATGAAGAATACGGCCACAAGGTCGAAACGCCACCAACGGGAGAAACCTATGAACACTTTTTGGAAAGCTGCGGCAGCCGCTGCGCTTGGGCTTGTATTGTCAGGCGCTGCGAACGCGCAATCTGCACTGAACGAGGTGCTGGATTCCGGCGTGCTCAAGGTTGGCACCACGGGCGATTGGAACCCCATGTCCCTCCGCGACCCTGCAACCAACAGCTACAAGGGGTATGACATCGACATCATGAACGAGCTGGCCGCCGATCTGGGTGTTGAGGTCGAATATGTCCCTACCGACTGGAAAACACTGGTCAACGGTGTGGTGGCAGGCAAGTATCACCTGACCGGGTCAGCTTCGATTTCGCCACCGCGTATGAAGGTCGCGGGCTTTTCCGACAGCTATATTTCAGTGGAGCTCTTCCCATACACGACGAAGGATAAGGCCGACAAATTCGACGGTTATGACTCGATCAACCAACCCGGAGTGGCGGTTGCAACGACTTTGGGCACCACATTCGAAAAACGAGTCCGCGAGTGGTTCCCGAATGCTGAGATCAAGGTGGTCGAGGCGCCGGCCCGCGGTTTTCAGGAAGTAATCGCCGGTCGGGCCGACGTGTTCATCACGTCGAACATCGAAGGTTCGACCCTGGAGGAAAAGTTTCCCATAGTACGCGTCAAAAACGCGGGTCCCCGTTCGCCGTCGCCCATCGCGATGATCTTGCCGCAGGCGGATCAGGTCTGGATCAACTATGTGAACAACTGGATCGAAGTGAAAAAGGCACAAGGGTTTTTCGAAGCAAATCGCAAGAAATGGGGTCTCTGACCCTTTTCACATTGCTTTGTTCCCCGAACGCCCGGCCCTGTTGCCGGGCGTTTTCAATTGTCGCCCGACACGGCTTTGGAAACCACGGTGACAAAGCTGACCTTGTCTGTTTTCAACTCGATCGGCCCGTGGGTGGCATTTGAATCAAAACTCAGGCTGTCGCCCGGACGCATATGATAAGCTGCTTCACCGCAACCATAGACCATCTCACCAGCTGTAACATGGATGAATTCGACACCCTGGTGTTGGTAAAGCGGACGTTCGTCCAACGGGCCTTCCAATGTAACGCTGAAACTCTCGAAACTGACATGTTTTGCTTCCGCCCGACCGATCAGCTTGTAACTGTGCCCAAAACCGCTGCCCAACCGTTGAACGGTTACGCCTTCGCCTGCGGCCACAAATGACACGTCCGTGCGTTCGACCGTACCAGCGAAAAAGTTGATCAGGGGAACGCCAATCCCTCCTGCCAGGGCCTCAAGCGTCGCCAGTGAAGCAGACACCTGACCGCGCTCGATCTTGGAAATCATCGCCGTGGATACACCGGACCGCTGAGACAGTTCGGCCAGAGTCAACCCTGTCAGCGTCCGGTGAGTCTTAACTGCTGACCCAACCAGTTGATCCAGAGGCGGTTTTTCGGCGGAAAGAACAGGTGAATCTTCCATTTGCGAAGCCTATCGACACGAATGAAAAAGGCAAAAGAAATGTCACCGAACCACTCGCATAAATTCGACGGCAAACCCTTAGCCTCCGTTCAGAATGTCTCCTGTAAGATCATTCAACTTTGCCAGCCCGTCCCGCAAATGATCTTCGGGCAGGGCCGAGCTGAACCGAAAATGATTCTCGACCCCGAACCTCGACCCCGGAATGACCAGCACGTCTTTCTCGCGCAACAGGCGCATGCTGAACTCCTCCGATGCGATCGGTAGATTGAACCGCACGAACGACAAGGCCGACGCCTGAGGTGGTACAACCGAAAACACCCCCTGATGCCGCGCCAGTTCTTCCGTCAGAACGTCAAACCCCGTGCGGATCAGACGGCGCGCGCGGGCTTTCAGTTTGGATCGCGCTGGTTCGGCAAGTGCCTTGTCCGCCAGTTCCATCGACAACATGGATGCCGCGATCGAGGCATATTCGTGCCGCCGCCAGCATTGCTGAATAATATCTTCCGGCCCCACAAGCCAACCCAGCCTCAGACCCGGAAGTCCATAGGCCTTGGACATGGAGTTCACCACAAGAACCCTGTCCGTACTCCCCCAGAAGGAGGGCGTTTCAGTATCTCCTTCCCGCTCGGTTCCAGCATATACCTCGTCCGAAACAATCCAGGCGCCGACTCGCTCGGCTGCCGACACGATACGCGCGCGGTCCGCTTCGCCCAGAATTCGGCCCGTTGGATTGTTCGGATTGACCACATGAATGATGCGGGTCCGGTCATCGACGGCCCGCTCAAGCGCCTCGGCGTCAATGCCCCACCCTGCGGATTCGATCAGATCGACCCACCGCACCTCGTTTCCACGATTGGCGGCGTTTCCTGAAATCTGCTCATAGGTCGGTCGAAAACACACAACATTGTCGCCGGGCCCTAACACCGTATTGGTGACCAGAGTGTTCGCTTCGGTTGCCCCGACCGTGACCATTACCCCATCCGGAGAAGCCCCCGGGTAAAAATCTGCGATGGTTTCGCGCAGGGATTGCTTTCCATTGACTTGCGGGTAATCGATCATCGTGATCAGCAGAGTATCGAGATCAATCTGTGCCAGATCCATCAATCCCTGGAGCGACATAGGGTGTACGCCGCTTTCCGAGAAATTGAAGACCACTCCGTGCTCTGTGTCGGAAAGGAACTGTTCGACCCGAAAAGGCTGAAAACTCCGGTTGATCATGACTCATCCTTTGTTCGGGTGGGCTTCGTGCCCGCCGCCCTTAATCGGCCGCTTCTATACGAACCGTCCTGATACTGGGATCAACGCGACTGTAAGCGGCCAGCAATCGCGCTGTCCATTTCTGTGCAATGTAGTCAGCCATAAACCGCGAGGGCGCAACCAGGGTGACGCTTCCCCCTGTCCTTTCCGCCTCGGACAGGTGCCGAAACCAGCTCGCCCACAGCTCGGGATCACGCCCGTGGAGAATCGATTGCACCTGTGACCAGACATCCTCAGCCGCAACTTCAGGTCCCACGGGTTTTGCCGCGAAAGGCACGACATTTGTAACGGGCTCAGAATCTTCACTCATCCGGGTCTGGAAATCGGGTCCTATGATTGGCCAGACCTTCTGCGTATCAATCATGATCTGTTTAAGGTCGATTTCGTAGACAGCGACCCGACCCCGTGCAGCAGACCGTTTTACCGTTACCCATCCTAATGCGCGAAAATTGGCCATTTCGCGCTTTACGGTCCTTTCGTTCACTGCCCACAGACGCGAAATTTCTTCACGCCCAATCGATAATTCATTGTTCCGCCAGTTATATCGGGTCGTAATCAAGGCGATAATGCGCAGTATACTTCGCTGTCGATGCTTGTCGCCTGACAACGCGTAAATGGTGAGCGCCGATAATATATCGTATTTTAAGGCCGCCGCATTTCGCCCGACCGGTTTAGCCAGCTGCATACCCGTTCTCACCGTTCTGTCTGCCTCGGACGGGTGTGTCCCGTCTATCTTGCGCTGTTTACCAACGCTTTTCGTCACCTTGGCCTAATTAGCGTCCAAAGCTTCGATTCTGTCAAGAAGAGTCTGAAAAAGGTCAGAAACTTGCGCCAATCCAGATCAAAAAATAAAAGAAATCTGGTGAAGTATTGGTGAGGGGGGACATGCAGGGCGTCCCCCTATTCTTGTATTATGTCCCCCTATATGTGGCCGTTTCAAGACATATGCCCCCCTAAATGCGGTTGAGGGTTCCATGCGAATCGTCGCCCTACATCTTTCGACCACCCGAATCGGATTCAGGCTTGTAGGCCCTTGTTTTCTTACCCGTGGGTAAGATTGCAGTTTCATCATATTTTCTTTTGCGTAAAGCGCAAATCAAGCGTAAATAAAAAATGAACAGAAATTTACGTTCTAAGCAAAGAGACATGAGGCATGTACACGCACGAAGACCTGAATGCATTGCGCAATCAATCTCTCAAACTACAGGGGTGGATTCGTCAGCAGACTTTTAGCCCCGAGATGGAGAAGACACTCCGCCGGTTCTCGAGCTGGGAGGTTTCCGAGCTGATCTTCCGGGTCAACCAGTCAACTTTTCGCGGAAAGCTTGCCGCTGATCCATCTCTGCCTGGTGGCGAAGTTGAGCCCGAGGGACGGCAGCGCTGGTTTAGCCTGGAAGAAGTGAATGAGTTGCGACGGCGGCTCAAAGTGAATCGCAAGTCCCTTATGCCACCTCGTCCCGAGGGTAAACGTGCCATTCGCGCGGCTGTGGCAAACTTCAAGGGCGGTGCGGGCAAGTCGACCGTGGCGTTGCATCTTGCTCATGCGGCCGCGCTTGATGGTTATCGCGTTCTCGTCGTGGACTTCGACCCTCAGGCAACGTTGAGCCATTCGATGGGTCTGACCGATGTGGCCGAAGACTATACTGTCTGGGGGATCATGGCACGTGACCTGATCCGCGAGACGGAACGTATGAACAACCGGCCCGCAGCCGCGGAGTCTGGAACCGCCCTACCCCACCGGGAGTTGCCGCCGGCGATTACGGATATGGGGCTTGGTGACCTGCGGATCAGCGATTTCATTAGAAAGACATCATGGTCCACCATCGATGCAATACCATCCTGTGCGAACGCTGCCTTCGTCGAGTTCGCCTCGGCGCAATATCGCCACCTGAACCCAGAATGGTCTTTCTTTGCTGCGGTGTCCCGCTATCTGGATCAAATCCCTGATGATGCCTATGACCTGATTCTGTTCGATTGCCCTCCTGCCATTGGATATCAGTCAATGAACGCGGTGTTCGCGGCAGACATGTTGTATATCCCGTCCGGCCCGGGGTATTGGGAATATGATTCGACCACATCCTTTATCGGTCAGCTGGCCGAGGCTTTAGAGGATCTGGCTTACGGGTTCGACAAAACCTTACCCACGGGTAAGATCGGCCTTCCCAAAACGTTCTGCGAGTTGCGGTTCCTGCTCACGCGGTACGAGCCCGGCAACGCTTTGCATCTGGCGATGTTTGATGCCTTTCAGAAAGTTTTCGGGGACCACGTAGCCCAGCACCCGGTTGAAATGACCCGCGCGGTTGAACAATCGGGCCGCTTTCTGAGCTCAGTCTACGAAATGGACTATCGAGAGATGACCCGGGAAACCTGGCGCCGGGCGCGTTCGACTTTTGACAATGTTTACGAGGAATTCCGCGGTGTGATGCTGTCTGCCTGGGACAAGCTGGAGGATGACGCATGAGCCGTAAGCGCAGAATGTTTGATATCGACCTACCTGCAATGGATGATATTCCTGTCGGCAAGGTTCCGGATAAGGTTCTTGAAAAGCGGCGCGGCCCGATGGCTGCGGCCATTTCGGAAAATGCCGATGCGCTGCGCGACCAGCAATCGACGGAAGAATCAATTCGTGCAGAGAATGATCGCCTTGCGCATGAACTGGTTCGCCTGCGGTCCGAAGGTCTGGTAACGGAACGGGTGGCATTGGCTGACATCCTTTTTGAAAAGCTGACTCGGGATCGCAAGCCGGGACCGGATCCTGAACTGGACGAACTAAAGGCGTCAATCCAGGAAATCGGATTGTCCAACCCGATCCGACTTGAGCGTCGTTCAGATGGTCGATTTGAATTGATCCAGGGAATGCGACGCCTGTCAGCCTATCGGGCCTTGTATGAAGAAACGGGCGATGAGTTCTACGCCAGAATTCCGGCGGGTATCTCAGAGGCGGGCGATCTCGATAACAGTTACCGGCGCATGGTGGATGAGAACCTGGTCCGCAAGGATATCTCTTTTGCTGAAATGGGCGCTCTCGCACGCGCGTATGCCGAAGACCCGGCAAATGATTGCCCGGATGTAGACAAGGCGGTTTCCACGCTGTTTAAATCTGCCAGTTATACAAAGCGGAGTTACATCAGATCATTTGCCAGTTTGCTGATGATGTTGGACAAGGTGCTGAAACATCCGAACGAAATTCCGCGCAACGTAGGCGTTGAGCTGAAGCGCAAACTGGATGCAACGCCAGGTTTGGTGCGCCAGGTGAGTGACGCGGTCATGAGCGAGCCGGACCGAGACGGAGCGCGGGAGGTCGCAATTCTCAGGTCTTTTCTGGGCGCTCCGGAAACAGGCGTGGCAAAGAAGGTTCCCGTTGAAAGTGCCGGCAAACCACGACGTGCAAAGACCACGTTTCAGGTATCTGGACGGGCAGGGATCGCGAAATGCTCAGCTTCCAGCGGCCGAATTGAGTTGCGATACGATTTGGACTTTACGCGTGTCGACCGCAGCAAACTTGAGGCGGCGATTGCCGCTCTGATTGATGCTCTCCCTGAGGAAGATGATCTTACCCATGGGTAAGATTCTGTTCGAAGGTTCGAAAAAGGGCGCCGGATCAAACCGACGCCTGAGTTTTTTCGCAAAAGCATAGCGGGTACCAACAAAAGCTTCCTGCCCACAAGGCTTCTAGGTTAGATCCAGTGTTCCGGGGCGAGCGTGACGAGGGGCTTGAGAGCGCGAGGCTTCAGCCATTTGTTCAGAAGTGGTGGTTTCACGGGATGTTGTAGCTGCCTAACAACACAAAGTTCAGGTCGACGCGAGTATGTTTTTGTTGGCGAAGGGTCTCCGGCAACTGCTTGAGCTTGCCGCTTGCAAAGGATGGAACGGAAGGTGCCAAGGTCACATGACAGCCAGTCTGCGCCAGATGTTCGGCGAGGCAAATTATACCTGATAAGGGGTACTTATCAGTTGTAATAGTAAGTTTAGAAAGTAACAAATGTAACGAGCAAAAGGGTGAAATATTGCGCGCAATACAGATGGAAGCTCTGCTTGGCAACAGAAATCGCGGGCTCTGAAGGTGTAGACGCCCCCGCTGGCCTCGATGTGCCATTGTCGGTTTGCAAACAACATGATTGGAGGCGTCTATGGAAGAGATTAGCATGATTGGCCTGGATTTGGCGAAGAGCGTTTTCCAGGTGCACGGAGCAGATCACTCGGGTCACCCTATTCTGCGGAAGAAACTGCGCAGAGGTCAGGTCCTTGAGTTTTTTGCCATGCTACCGAGATGCGTGGTTGCGATGGAGGCTTGCTCTAGCGCGCATTACTGGGGCCGCGAGATTGGTCGCCTGGGTCACGATGTCAGGCTCATCCCACCTGCGTATGTGAAACCGTTTGTGAAGCGACAGAAAAACGATGCCGCTGATGCAGAGGCCATCTGTGAGGCTTCGATCCGTCCCACCATGCGTTTTATCTCGGACAACAACGGCAGGCAGCCCTAAAAACAAACAAGGGATCTATCACGACCGGCCGCCAGAGCGGCGACCTTGACTGACGCCTTCCGGCACGGCCGCGCGCCAAGCAGAGGTGGCCTTGCAGCGGGAACAGATGCGTTCGCCAAAACCTTCGCTCCAGAAAGAGGATTTGCAGCGCAAGCAGAACCGTTCCTTGGGCGCATCTGCAAGCGCACGCTTTGGCGGGTCCGAGACGATGAATTCCTTCTTCTTTTGCATCAGTTCCTTGCTTTCCATTGACTCAGGCATTCGCTTCTTCCACTTCATTCAGGTACAAGCGAAGTGGCCTGTTGGCATGGCATCCCTTCATTTTCGGCGTTCTGAATTTCAGAGCTGTCCTGCGAAAAAACTTGCGGGATATCGTCTTTGGGACTTTGGTCAACGAGATCGATATTCTCCCGCGTTGTCCGCGATCCCGAGTAAAGATGCCGCAATTGGGCCTCGGATACCCCGTCGGCCTGCATCACAAGCTGCACCATTGGGTCTGCCAGCATTTCTTCCAGAAAAACATCAGACAGCTCTCTTCCTGAAAGCTTGTCCTTCGCGCGGGCATTGTCGAGATCAATTAATGAAACGGTTAGGCTCCGGGTTAATCCCGGATGGGAAATGCGTGGATGCAGGTGGACAACAACCGAGGCCTTCCAAGCTTCAGGGTCTTGGTGATCCGGAGGCGAGGCGAGTTCGGTCTCGATTTCATACTCGCCGGCGGGGAGCGTTTCTGCAAAACCGGGCACTGTGAATGGCCAGTCGAAAACTGCGATGGTCTTGCTGAATTGGTCATCCATTGCGGTGGTCCTTTCGATTAAGGGCCAGGTAGGGCTCGCCAGCCCGTTCCGGCGCGACTCTCGGGGTTTTTCGAGATTGGCTGAACCGGCCTTTGCCGCCCTGATTGTCGGTTTCCTTATTCGACGGTTCAGCAGGACGGCAGACCTAATAGCCAGGTCATTGAAAGACATGATCCCAATCGATTTCGGATTTTCCACTGAGACCTCGGTGCGTCGGTCAGACCCGAAAATTCGCACGTAGCCTATCAGTATATGGGGTTTGAAGGGCCGATTTACTACGGCGCGTTGCCAAGCAAATCAGCACATGACGCTCGGTATCGGACCGCTATTTGAGAAGTTACAACAACTTCAAATTTAGGCAGGCTTCGCTATCCCCGTTAGTTTTGGCAAGTTTTCCTTGCATAGTCGAATTCTCGCGACATCCGGCGCGTTTATTGCCCCCAATAAGAGCGTTGTAGTTCATGCCTATTTTCATTTCGCGCCTGACGGGCCCGGTGAGTTTGGCTGAGCCGGTGTGATCGCTTGTTGCGCCGCGGTAGATTGTACTTGAGGGAAATTTCAGACTGCTTGCATCGGCATCCCACTTTCTAACACCAAGGGTCGAACAGGTTCCTTGGTCGCCTTCCAGTTGCAATCCAAACATCCCACTTACCGTAGCAAACCAGTGTGAATTGACAAGGGCGGCCTTGACGCAATCATATTAAGATGCATCAAGGTTCAGCCCTTCTATGCACGCTTTGGCGAGATCGCGGTTCGGAGAATCGGAACCAGGCATGGTTGCCCAACCCGCATCCATCACGGCGTCGCGTCGCTTGTACGACGTGGCAGCCTGGATCGTTGCGAGCTTTGCTAAACGCTGATTATCCGTGCGGGACATGTCGTGGCAAATTGGCACGAGCGCCGCGATCACCTGGTCCCGCGCCATTTCGCTTGCCAACTTGTTCGCGCTTCCGCCAGTCATCCAACCGCCCCAAGAAAATCCAACGACGCCGACAAACACCGCGCCGAGCAGCGCGCCATACATACCAGGTTTCAGCCATTCAGGATTGGTCATATCAAGTCCTCCAGCGGAGAAAGCGCCGCTTCGCTATGTTGAATTGTTTCACAGTGGGCCTAGTCGCAGGCAATGGCATGCTCCAGATCCTTTTGTGTTGCCATGTGCATCGTTGTTTGACCGACATGACTCCCTCGACCCCTGACCATCAGGTAGGTCGCGGTGCGTCGGTAAGCCTCAAAGCTGACGCCTTGCAGCAACTCCTCCTCGAAGAGAATTTCATACGCGCCAGCCGGAAACACGATGTCGCTGTTTCCCAACCTGAAGGCATTGGTGAACGTCACCTTTGACCTGATCGAACGCGTGAGCATCCCATACCTCCGTTGAATTGATCGCTGGATTTCCGGTACCGACCATGGTCGGCCGCATCAGTCCAAATGCCCCGTCAAGTCACAGCACTTAGGGCTATATTATTCCCAACCCACGGGCTTTATGCTGATCGAAGTTAGTACCCATCAGGTTCTTTACTGTCAGGATGTGTGCAACAGCCTCACTCCCGACAATCGGGGCTAGAAGGTGGCGCATCCAGGCAGATGCAAGTCTTTGCGCCTTGCAGCAATCAAGCAATATTGAATGCGGTATCCAACGCGTTGGTCGGTATCTTTGTCCCAACGATTTTTGTCGAGCGCCGCTCCCCCAGTCCGAAAGGAAAAATCATGTCTGTATCAGATGTTCTTCGCCCGGATGGCTCCGACTACGACCCTTTCCTGCTTGCAGAAGTGGGTGAAGACAAAACCGGTGCAACAGTCACGGTTTTGTCAGCCCTTGCGCGTCTCGGGCTCGAGCCTTGGACCGAGGCTCGTGAGCTTACACTTCTGGGCCGAGATGCAGCGCATGCCCGGCTGAAAGCGCATCTTTCAACAGTCAGAGATGTACCCACGCTTAATCATGCGAGCGGCAGTGTGGCGACAAAGTTGGTGGCCTTGTTACCTAAGCGCGTGTCGCATCGCGTTTCGAAACTGCCAGAGACAATAAAGTATAACGGCCCCAGGATCCCGATTTATTGGATGCTGATTGCACTCATGGGCGCTCTGATGTTTGCGCGGATCTTTTATCTGGCTCAAGCGGGCTAACCTGCGTCAGTACGAAGGCGCTCTGAAACCCGTTAGGTAACATGTGTCCGCTGTGTATTTGGTTGGCATTTTTTTGAGTATCTGAGGGGCGCGGGGAACATGGAGCTCCCCAAAAGAGCTGTATGAGTCTCGTGCTTCTCATTCTCGGACCGTCCAGGAAAGGACATTCCAATGAATGATGAAGACCAGAGTCAGGAAAACCACACCGTCAAACACATGGCCTCCGTTAAGGCCGCCTGGGACAAAGCGCCAGAAGGCCCCAAAAAGGCGACGGCATTGAAACACTATCAGGCCGCTGAAAGTGCCCACGAAGCAGAAAATGACGAAGAGGCTCACAAGGAACTCAAGGAAGCCAGTCGGGCGCTGATGTAACGTCACGCGTTTGAGATGTAAGCAGGATCGTCCAAAACCAGATTGTGGGCCCAATCAGGCCAGAAGCGGCCGTTTCTGATCCAGATACGCTGGATCGAAATCCGCCAGTTTAACCAGACCCTCATAGTTATTGAACGTCACAAACCCATCCCGAAATGTAACCAACTCGTCCTCCCTGAGTTTGCGCAGGACGCGGTTGACGTGAATGGCGCTCAATCCCAGTGCATCGGCAAGATGGTACTGTGTGAGCGGGCAGGCATAGCCTTTCTTGCTGCCCATCCCCACAAGCGACAGCCTGACTCCAAGTTCCAGTAGGAAATGTGCCATGCGCGCATCCGCATCACGCCGCCCAAGCCCGACAAGATGTTCGACAACCATCGCTTCGTCGCGTGACACGGCCCATAAAATTGCAGTGGCCAGCCGAGGTGTCTCTGCGAAGGCTTGCAAAAGATCGCTCACCAGAACCTCGGCGGCTTCGATATCAACAATCGGCTCAATGCCATGGTCTGACGTGTGCAACAAAACGCTGCGCAGCCCAAGGAAATCCCCTGGAATCTGGAAATCGACGATTTGGCGTGATCCGTCAGGCTGAATCTTATATGAAACAACCCAGCCGGCGGCGAGGATATAGGCAGCCTGTTCCGATTGTCCCTGATGAACAAGATCTCGGCCAGCCTCAAAGGTTCTCCTCCGCTGGTGCAATTGTTCCAAAACGACCAGTTCCGCCTCTGCCAAGGCAACAAATGCCGAGAGTTTCTGTGTTAGCGGGCTGGTGTTGGTGTTCATCGTTGAATTTCCTCGAGCCTGCAAAGACTCTACGAAGAATTTGGTATTGAGGCTACTTTCGATCAGTCCAAAATACCAAAACTCATGTGACAATAGAAAAACCATCACCACCTCGCCTGGTCGCGAATCCAATGACTTTAAAAGGAATGACCCCAATGTCAGATCACCAAGATCCCGCAGGCATGGCTGCACTCTCGATCTGCGAGGCTCTTCTACTTGCCTTAAACGATCTCAATCTTCTTCAGGAACGTGAGATCGTCGGGGTTTTGCGCGATGCCGCGGTGACCCACGAGTGTGCCAATGGTTCGGATTTAGAGCTAGAAACCCATTCGGCAGTCGCCAAATTGATCAACGAGATTATTGTCAGCGGTAACTTCTCGCGCTGATCTTAGATCACGCGGCCAGGTACTTGTACGTCCTGTTGTTCGTGTTTCTGCCGACGATGCTCCTCGCTGCAATTGCTGGCATGTGGTTCTTTTACCTGCAGCACCAGTTCGAGGATATCAGTTGGCAGCGGGAAAATGATTGGAGCATTCAGGATGCGGCGCTTGAAGTCGGCTCACACTTCGCACGGCCCGGTATGCTGCGCTGGATCACCGGGAATACCGGAGTTCACCATGTTCATCATCTGGCCAGCCGCATCCCGTTCTATCGTCTTCCGGAAGTCCTTCGAGGTCATGACGTCCTTGCCAACACCCGGCGCATCACTCTCCGCGATAGCTTGCGCTTCACAAGCCTCGCGCTCTGGGACGAAACCGAACACGTCGTTATAGTGAGTTATGAAACAATCCGGGAATGGATCAGAAACTTCGGAAACCAAATTGCGAAGCATGCCAGAGCGGCGCTCCAATGGCCTTCGGACACCATGGGCCGGAGTTGCGGCTATTGCCCATGTCTCCATCCGTTCCTGACGACGCGAATCCTGCACGCTCCGCCTTGGTTGCAATCTTCGTCCTGCGACTATGAAAATTACTTTTTCTTACTCCCTATCTTGACCGGCTTCTGACCCTTAAAGAAGTCGGCCGTCGCCACGATTTTTTCCTTTGCTTTCTTTGGCTTTTTAACTTCGCGGTTGCCGCGCCTCTTGTCACCTTTCGACATCTGAATTCCTTTCAGGTTGGTTTTTCTCAATACGTTTACATGTTACAAATCGACCGACTGCATTGAGGTGGTCCCGTCGTTGGGCCAAAAGACCTGCGTCACGCCCTCAAGGGTCCCAAATCTGATGCAGTTCCAGACCTGTTGGGTTTTTGTGCGACCATCGCCTCGGTTGTGATCAGAAGGCTTGCAATCGACGCCGCATCTTCCAGAGCAACCCGGACAACTTTGGTGGGGTCAATGATCCCCGCTGTCAGCATGTCGACATAAGTTTCCGTTTGAGCGTCGAACCCGAAGGATGGGTTTTCGCTTTCGATGATCTTTGCCGCGACGACCGATCCGTCCACGCCGGCATTTTCGACAATCTGACGCAGCGGTGCCTGGATCGATCGGCGGACGATCCTGATGCCGGCATTCTGGTCGGAGTTGGCGCCCTTTAGGGTTGCAAGCGCTTTGCTCGCATGCACCAGCGCAACACCACCGCCTGGAACAACACCTTCCTGAACCGCCGCGCGAGTGGCGTTCAACGCGTCGTCAACCCGGTCTTTGCGTTCCGTTACCTCAATCTCCGTGGCCCCTCCGACCCGGATGATGGCGACCCCGCCTGCCAGTTTAGCAAGACGATTCTGCAGCTTTTCCCGTTCGTAGTCGGATGTCGTATCTTCGATCTGCGAGCGAATCTGGGCGACCCGTGAAGTGATTGCTGATTTGTCGCCCGCGCCATCAATGACGGTCGTATCGTCCTTGGAGATGACGACTTTCTGTGCGGCACCGAGCATGTCCAGCGTGACGGTTTCAAGCTTGGTCCCCAAATCGGTCGAGATCACTTGGCCGCCCGTCAGTATCGCGAGATCCTCCAGCATCTCCTTGCGGCTATCCCCAAACCCAGGCGCCTTTACTGCGGCAACCTTCAGCCCGCCACGAAGCTTGTTGACCACAAGCATGGCCAGCGCATCGCCCTCCACTTCCTCGGCAACAACCAGAAGCTGCTTTTCGGCTTCCATGACTGCTTCGAGCAACGGCACCATGTCGGCAAGAGACGACAACTTGCTCTCGTGGAACAGGATAACGCAGTCTTCCAGCTCTACGCTCATCTTGACCACATTTGTTATGAAATATGGGCTAAGGTAACCGCGATCGAAATTCATACCTTCGACCACTTCGGTTTCGGTCTCCAATCCCTTGCTCTCTTCAACCGTGATTACGCCTTCAGTGCCGACCGCAGCCATCGCATGGGCGATCTGACGGCCAATCGCTATATCTCCGTTGGCGGAGATGGCCCCTACCTTCGCAATTTCGACACTGTCGCCAACCGGTCGGGACAGGTCCTTGATCTTTGCGGCGACGACCCGGACGGCTTGTTCAATGCCTCGCTTCAGATCCATCGGATTCATGCCAGCGGCAACGGCCTTCATCCCTTCCTTGACGATCGCCTGAGCCAGTACGGTAGCAGTGGTTGTGCCGTCGCCAGCCTCTTCGTTGGTGCGGGACGCGACTTCCTTCACCATCTGGGCTCCCATGTTTTCAAAGTGATCCGGAAGCTCGAATTCTTTGGCAACAGTAACGCCATCCTTGGTGATACGCGGGGCACCGTGGGATCTGTCCAAAATGACGTTTCGACCTTTGGGACCAAGAGTGATCCTGACGGTGTTCGCCAGCATGTTGATCCCTGTTAGCATTCGGCTGCGCGCATCAGAACTGAATTTGACGTCTTTGGCGGACATGTCGGGAACTCCCTGAGACAAGGATTGGATGATGGTCTGCCGCGTCGGAAAAGACCGACTGGTCCATGGTCTTTTCGTCTTCGTCGAAAAGGCGACGTCGAGTGAATGGCCTCGAAGCGCTCTTTGTAAGGTTTGCCGAGCAGAACAGCACTGGACGGAGGCGTGCTGATCGGGCGAGTTTCATTCGGGCGGGAGCGGTGGCGGTTTCTTTTTCGGGTCCACTTCAAAGGTCGGGAGCCAAACCACTACCGCGCGGTGTCACAAACATCGAACCGTGTTTTTGGTGACTATGATCGCGTTAATCAAGTCAGCAACGGCCTGATGGCATTTTGTTTCCAATCCTATTGTTGGAGCGTTTTCGTGAGCCGTCGCCGCGGCGCGTAATACCCTCGCGACATGGCGTTGCGGAAGCAATTTTTTGATTACTCAAGGAGAGCGACGGTGTCTCGCTGGTCGAGAGTGCCGCCATTCCTGCAAACTCTGTTGGGTCAGACATCATGGGCGGTTCCTGTTGCGTGAATTCATCAGGATCAGAATTGGGCCCGATGAATTCAACCATCGTTGCAGAATTTTCTGCACGCTGGACTGATTGAAAGCAGCTTCGCGTCGAATTTTCTCATGAAATTTTCGTCGCACTTGGAGTACCCAATAAAAACAAGCGAAAACAATCCTCTCACTCGAAAACTATCTGCAATCGTCGCTCTTTCGAGTGCTGAACGGTTGTGTTGCAAACTTTTAGAACGGCCAGAGTTAGCGACATGCTGGACACATTTGTCCAGCGATCACAGCAAACAAACGAAAGCCCAAAGTTGTAGCGCTAGAGAGCTGCATTATTCGGATCATATAGACGACTTCAATGCCATCCAAGTTAGCGGACGCAGATGCGAAAGATTTGAACCCACACATGCGCCGAACACGCTGTATTTTGAACTGATGTTCTTGCTCGATCAGTCTATTCAGGAGTTTCGACCTTATTGTCTGTACTTTAACCGGGCAACCAAATCGCCTCAAGTTCCTGTTCACTTCTTGAATACCTGCTGCGTTGGCTCCGCTCTTATCGATTACGGTTTTGCCAGTGCTTCCGATTGAAGACAACGCTTTGGCAAAGAACTTGGTTGCTGCGGGACCGTTCCATCGCTCAGGCAGCACGAAATCATGGGTGTTCCCTGTCACCTGCTTTATCGACAGTTCGATAAAGGCGCATCCAATTGCCGCGAACACGCAGTTAAGTCCGGTCCATGCGCCAGGAATTCAGCACAGGGCGCCTTTTCGATTGTGCTCGCGCGGCGATCATCGGCGAGTATTTGGGAAACTACCTATTCAATGTGGCGTTATCTACGCGCACGACCGACCGCTCTGCGGACACTAAGCGGACATAACTTGCTCCTTCAACTTGTGCGATTGCCATGGAGTGTAGTCTAATCGTGGAAGCATTGGAGGACGTCACATTGTGGGTGTCATTGCTTGACCGCCTTTTGACCAAGATCATCCAAGAAGGTGAGCTTGCGGTGACTTGGCCGGATGGGCGTTGCAGCACCTATGGCCGCGGAAAAGGGCCCAGTTCAGCCATAACCCTCCACGACAAAGCGCTTCCGCGCAAATTGGTAATGAACGGCGATCTCGCCTTGGGCGAAGCCTATATGGATGAGACTCTCACAATTTCGCAAAACGATTTACGCGGCTTTGTTTCGCTAATTGTGCGCAATGCAAACAACTATGGCGGTGGGCGTTACGGCACGTCGGTCACAGGGCTGCGCAAGTCGCTTAGACGTATCGCACAGTATAATCCCGTTCATATCGCGCGCAGAAATGTCGAACATCATTATGACCTTTCCGCTGATCTCTATGAACTTTTTCTTGACCAGGACCTTCAATATACCTGCGCCTATTTCTCAGATCCGGTGCAAAGCATCGAAGAGGCCCAGGTAGCAAAGAAGGCGCACATAGCCAAGAAGCTCTTAATCAAACCAGGAATGACAGTGATGGATATCGGCTGTGGTTGGGGCGGCATGTCAATTACCTTGGCGCGAGACTATGGAGCGAAGGTGGTTGGTGTGACCTTGTCCAAAGTGCAGTTGGAATATGCAAAAAGCAGAGCCGAAGCGGCCGGTGTCGGGAATATGGTCGAATTTCGCCTGATCGACTATCGAGAGGTCGACGAAGAATTTGATCGTATCGTTGTGGTCGGAATGATGGAGCATGTTGGTCGGCCCCAATATCCAACATTTTTTCGCAAACTGCGTGAGAATCTGAAACCGGATGGCGTCGCATTGGTGCATACAATCGGTCGATCCACCGCACCCGGTCGAACGTCGCCATGGATTCACAAATACATTTTTCCCGGCGGATATGCACCATCAATGTCCGAAGCCATGAAGGAGATTGAAAAGCAGGACTTGGTGACCACAGATGTTGAAGTCTGGCGCGGCCACTACGCGCGAACGCTTCAATGTTGGCAGGAAAAGTTCGAGGCCAATCTGGAATCGATCCGCGACCTCTACGATGATCGGTTTCTGCGAATGTGGCGATACTATCTGATCGTATCCGAGATGGCCTTTTCGGAACAGGGCTTGGTTGTATTTCAGTTTCAGCTAAGCCGAGGTCAGATGGTTGTTCCTGTAACCAGAGATTATCTGTGCAAAACGTCTAATCAATCGGGCTGAACTCACGATTTGCGGGCCAATCCGCTATTCGCGGGACAGTCGGTCAAATTCCGCCACAAGGCGCAACGTTTTTCTTTATTGGCCCAACCGACCCGAGCGTGCATATTTGGGCGTCATGAAAAACAAATAGTGAACATGTAAACCAGTTGCCATTCGTTGTGCCCTATGCGTACCGATAAGACGCGAGGTGATTTCAACGGACAAACTGGACTTTTGCGTTTGCGGCGGATGCACGTGCCGAAAACCCAAAACTTTGAACCTATTAAACGCGGATGGTGTGGATGACGTTTGCTCCCAAACACCGCGTTTGCGGCAACGGGTGTCGGTCGCAATCTGGCGTTCGGCGCTTCGCTT